>DAONMJ010000032.1:0-16443 GCA_035392545.1 bacterium | reverse complement strand
AATGGCGCAATAATTTTTTGCTTTATTCACAGAAACTCCTTGCTCCGGCAAGTTGTCCACATGCTGCATTGATGTCACTGCCCCTTGAATTTCTTACTGTCGCCTTTATACCTTTTTTCCTTAGTGAACCCACAAACCATCTTATTTTTTCAGCAGAAGGTGAAGTAAACCCACAGTTTTTTATTCTGCTGTACGGTATCACATTTATATCGGCATGAAGTTTTTTTGCTATTCTTTCCAAACCAAACAAATGATTTTCTTTGTCATTGACACCAGCAATCAAAATATATTCAAATGTGATTCTCCTTCCTGTTCTGGAAATATAATAGTTGCAGGCATCAAGTAGAACAGCAACAGGATACTTTTTGTTCACAGGCATAAGCGAACTGCGTGTGGCATCGTCAGGAGCATGCAATGATACAGAAAGGCGGACCTGCCACCCAGCATCAGCAAATTTTTTTATTCCAGGAACAATTCCAGAGGTAGAAACAGTAATTTTTCTGGCACCGATATTCAAACCCTCTCTGGCGTTTATTATACTTATTGCTTTTATCAATGCATCGTAATTGTCAAATGGTTCTCCCATTCCCATAAACACTACATTTGAAATTTTTACATTTTCTTTTAATTTAATATAAAGAATCTGTCCAATAATTTCAGAAACATCAAGGTTTCTTATAAAACCCATCTTGCCGCTTGCACAAAAAACACAATTGTATTTACAGCCAACCTGCGTTGAAATACATACCGTATTTCTATTTTCATCAGGGATCATTACTGATTCAATATAACGATTGTCGCGAAGTTTAAAAATAAATTTTTTTGTTCCATCTTCTGACACAAACATGTGGTCGGATTGCAAAGAATCTATAGTATATTTTTGATTAAGGCGAAATCTTAATTTTTCTGGCACATCACTCATTTCAGAAAAACTTTCAGCACCTTTTTGATAAAGCCAGCGAAAAACCTGAGCCGCTCTGTAACGAGGTTCGCTCATTGACGAAATAACCCGTTCAACCTCGTCCAAACTAAAATTTCTTATGTTCTCTTTCATAATGTACATCACAATTAAGTAATTGCCCTGATTTGAATCTTACTGAATTTTTTCAACCGAAAACTCACTTTTATCACGACCTGCTCGTTTTGTATAATACACAATTAAATCTTTTGCATATTCAATAGCACTGTTATCAATGTTTTTTCCCCGTAACACTGTCAGCGGACACGGAACAGATTTCAATTGCACGATAATATCATTTTTCTTTGCAATAGTTCTAAGTAGTTCGTTCTCTTCCTTATTTCTACCAACTACCAACAATACGTCTCCTGCCCAGAATACCCTTCCATGTTTGATAATTTCCGCATCATTAAGAGTGCATTCATCCCAGTAATTTAAAAGTTTCTTCAGTTTCTCAGCATATATTTTGTCGGTTAACAAACATCCTCCAGCAGGCTGAGGATAATCTTTAATTCCCATTTTTTCTGCAATCGCCACCTGTTGCATCCTACGTCTTCCGGATATCGCAAGAAGTTTTGACCTATCAACGAAGCCAGCAAGCTCAGGTTCAGTCGGCTCAAGCAATTGTGCAGAAAGAGGTCTCAAAATTCTTCCCTTCAATAACGTTTCCCTGTTCACCAACTCAAAAAATATTTTTTTCTGCGAAAACGGTCTCTGATTTAACACCTCACCGGTAAAAACGAAAGACGCTCCTGTTTCTTTCATTATTTTTCCTGCCTCTTTCAACATATAAATTTTGCAATCCACGCAGGGATTAAGCCCTGCACCATATCCAAACTCTGGATTCCTTATAATAGACAAATATTCCTCCCCAACCTGTATCAATCTTAATTTCAATCCGAGAAAATCAATCGGTTCTTTTTTTATGTCTTCTGAATGAAAAAAAGGAGAAGTAAATTTAACCGGGATAACCTCTATTCCCTGGTCAATCATCAATTTCGTTGCAATCATTGAATCCAGTCCGCCAGAAACCAGTCCTATTGCTTTTGTTTTCATAGATAATAATTCTACCATAAACGCAAAGGATTATTGTTGACTGTTTTTGCCCCATAACATAAAATATACGTATGATTCCAAGATATACGAGAAAAGAAATTGGAGATATCTGGTCAGATGAAACCAGGTTTTCAACCTACCTGGAAGTTGAACTTGCTGTCATTGAAGCATATCAAGAACTTGGTGTAATTTCTTCTTCTGTTGCTCAGCATATAAAAAAACATGCGAAAATTGACATAAAAAGAATTGAAGAAATTGAAAAACAAACCAACCATGACATCATTGCATTTGTTGAACAAATAGGTGAAACAATAGGAGAAGCAAGCAGATATTTTCATTACGGCATGACATCTTCTGACCTTGTTGATACTGCTACCAACTTATTACTTATTAAGGCGACAAGAATCTTGCTTCGCGACCTGGAACAATTTTCTGAAACACTAAGACAGAAGGCACTTCATTATAAAGACCTGGTTCAAATTGGAAGAACACATGGCATTCATGCAGAACCGATTACCTTCGGGTTTAAAATCGCCGGATGGTTTTTCGAAACCAAAAGAAATATCGAAAGATTGAGGGCGGCATTAAAAGAAATAAGTGTCGGAAAAATTTCTGGGGCTGTTGGTACATATTCGAATATCAATGGAGACGTCGAAAAACTCGCCTGCAAGAAACTCGGATTGGAACCTGAAATTTTTTCAACCCAGATTATTTCAAGAGACAGATATGCTTGCTACATTTCAACCATGGGAGTAATTGCATGCTCCCTTGAAAAAATCGCATTGCAGATAAGGTTACTTCAGCAAACAGAAATAGACGAAGTCGCAGAACCTTTTGGAAAAGGGCAGAAGGGGTCTTCTGCGATGCCACATAAAAGAAATCCTATTCTCTGTGAAAGAATTTGCGGTCTTGCAAGAATCATAAAAAATAATGTGTCTGTCGCAATGGAAAATGTTGCATTGTGGCATGAAAGAGATATCAGTCACTCTTCAGCAGAACGCATCATTTTACCTGAATCCACGATTCTTCTTGATTACATTATCAGTTTAACCAACAAGATAATCTCTGAGATTGAAGTATTTCCCGAATCAATGGAGAAAAATCTGAATCTTACCCATGGTTTGATTTTTTCACAGAGAATTTTGTTGCTTTTGTGCGATAAGGGCCTTGCAAGAAAACAGGCGTACGAAATTGTTCAAAAAAATGCGTTGAAAAGCAAAAAAGAAAAAATAGAACTGATGTCCCTGCTTCTTCAGGACGCTGAAGTTAGAAGCCATCTTACTGAACAAGAGATTCGTCAATGTTTTGACCTTAAATGGTATCTCAGAAACATTACTCATCTTTTTGACAAACTCAAATGATGTTTGTATTTCTCTCTTTCAATTCAGGCTACTCACTCTTTCAGAAACATAAAATTTACGGTCTGCCGATAGAAAAATGTAGCTCTGAAAACTTTCGTCAGATGCAAAGTCAGGGCTGCTGGATAAAAAATTTTATCAATCCTGTTCCTGAACTGCATTATTTAAATTTTTTTCAGTATTCTGAAAAAAAATTGCCTGGTCTGAGTGTAATCAGAGCAATCTCAAAGGGCATCGCATTAGATGCCGAGCACACTTATTTCCTCGCTGATTTTATGACCGTTGATGGCACCAGAACTGTTGGAAATGCAGATATTTCGGAACACGAAACAGAAATACTTGCAAAGGAAATTCAAGGGACCTTTGATTATTTTGAATTTGATGTGGTTGGACCAGGGCAAATTCTTACAAAATTTGCAGGCAGATATCCATATACAAACTGGAAGTTTCCATTTCAAATAATAGGCCTTGATTATAAAACATTTCTTCCTCAAGATGGGGTATTAAGGACTCCCGTAAGAATTATCGAGAACTCCTGTCGTCTGCTCGAAAAACATCCTGTGAACAAAGTCAGAATTGACCTTGGTGAAAACCCTGCCAATTTTCTCTGGCTTCACAGTCAGAGCAGGGACTTTGAGAAAAGCGGCGCGATCTCTAAAAAAATAGGAAAAAGGGCCATCTTTTGTTCCCAGCAGGATTCAATAATAGATGACATTGCACGGTACCTGGGTTTTGAAGTTGTCAACCAGATTAATTTTGATTCTGGCGATGACGCGATTGTGTGGATAAATTTCAAACCACAAAGTTTTGACCTGATCGGACTCATCCACGCATGGGAATCGATTGACAGGGAGTTTCTGAGATTGTTTAGAAAAAATGATACCAGAATTGTTATTGAATTTAATACAGGTTTTTACCATGGTAAAGACCTTTCATTGAATTTTCTATGGCCAGTCAAGGGTATCAATCCCATTAAGAGAACACTGATGGCAAAAAAATTGCCTGGTAACTTTTTACTCTATGATGGCTGAAGTTCTTATTGCGCTGGGAAGTAACCTCGGGAATCGAAGAAAAAATATTTTCAACGCCATTGAAAAAATAAAAAAAAATATCGAAATTATGAGAATTTCTACACTTTATAGAACAGAACCCCAGGAAGGCGTAAGTGGAAACTGGTTTTTAAATGGTGTGCTGAGCGGTAAAACATGTCTGTCACCAGAAGAATTGCTGGAATTTCTTCAATCGGTAGAACAGGAAATGGGAAGACCCGAAAATCATAAGAAGAATACTGCAAGAACGATTGACCTGGATATACTTTTTTACGACAATTGCTTTATAAAAAAACCACATCTGAGAATTCCTCATCCAAAAATAAATACAAGAGATTTTGTATTGAAAGGGCTTGTAGAAATTGCTCCTGATTTTGAACATCCTGAAGTTAAAACCACTATCAAGCAAATGTGGAAGGAGATGACAAATGGAGATAGCAGAAACAAAGTCCCTGATAAGAAATATCGTTGCAGAAGCAAGAAAAAAAAATAAAACAATCGGTTTTGTTCCAACAATGGGATATCTTCATGATGGTCATGCATCCTTAATACAGAAATCTAAAAAAGATGGGTGTTTCACCATTGTTTCAATTTTTGTAAACCCATTACAATTTGGACCCGCTGAGGACTTTGATAGATATCCACGAGATATGGAAAGAGATATCAATATATTGAAAAAAGAGAAAACAGATGCAGTTTTTGTTCCCTCTGTAGAAGAAATGTATATCAATCAGCACCTGACGCTCGTTAATGTTTCCAGGATCTCGGAAAAATTTGAAGGAGCAATAAGACCAGGGCATTTTACAGGTGTTTGCACAGTTGTAGCAAAGTTATTTAACATTGTTCAACCGGATAGGGCATATTTTGGATGGAAAGATGCGCAACAACTTGTTATAATAAGAAAAATGGTAAAAGACCTTGATTTTCACGTTGATATTATTCCTGTTCCCACTGTAAGAGAACCTGACGGACTTGCAGCAAGTTCGAGGAATGTTTATTTATCACCAGAGGAAAGGAAAAGGGCTCTTATTCTCTCAAAATCTTTACAACAAATTGGTGAGATGGTAGAATACAAAAGGATATTTGAGGTGAATATCTTGCTAAAAGAAGGTGAAAAAATTATCAAAACAGAAAATGTAACACTGCAGTATTTAGAAGCTGTAGAACTTGAAAATTTCGAACCTGTTGATAAAATAGGAAAAAATACTGCTATCGTCGGAGCGATAAAGGTTGGAAAAGTAAGGTTAATAGATAACATTATCTGGGAATAATCAAATGATTTATCCTGTTTGCAGAACAAAAATCAAGGGAGGTAAAGTTACGGGTAAAAAACTTTACTATGACGGAAGCATAACAATTGCCCGGGACATTTTGCATGCCGCAGAATTGCAACCCGGAGACATGGTGGATGTTCTTAACCTTAACAACGGAGCAAGAATAACTACCTATGTGATAGAAGGCGCTGAAAAAACAGGTGAAATCTGCCTTAATGGACCTGCTGCAAGATTTTTCGAAGAGGATGATGAAGTAGTAATTCTGAGCATCTGTCTCGTTACAGCCAGCGAAAGGCACAACATGAAAATGAAGATAGTTTCATTGACGGGCAATAATTTAAGAATAACAGTGGAGGGTTAATATGGGAGGAATTAAAAAAAGAATTAAAAAGTACAGCGCTAAACAAACACTCTCCGGTGTGTTAAAAATTTTGCCTCATCTTTCTGACCAGAATGTTTTAAGAATATTATCTGTCGCCGAGAAAATTTCGGTGAATCCCGCATTCAAAGAACGGGTCCTTGTTATTGAAGAAAAAATAAAACAGAAGCATCCCACCCTTGAGATAGTCAGACGGTTGAATAATCAGCTTTCATCTGTTCCAAAGAAAAAACTGATAACAAACCTTTTTGCAAATGCAATGTTCGAAGGAACAGCAAGACGTCAGGAGATTTACGAACAAGAGCAATGGAGACCGCCATTTTTCTTTGTTCTCAGCCCGACAATGAGATGTAATTTAAATTGTACTGGCTGTTATGCTGCCCAATATACAAAAAAGGATGTCATCACAACAGAACAAATAGATAGAATATTTACAGAAGCAAAAGAACTGGGAATTTATTTTGTAACAATAAGTGGAGGAGAACCGTTTTATAGAAAAGACCTGCCTGAATTGTGGCAAAAACACAATGATATGTTCTTTCTTGTATACACCAATGGAACCTTAATTGATGCAAAAATGGCAGAAAAACTAAAGGAACTCGGTAATGTTGCTCCTGCCATAAGTGTGGAAGGATTCAAAGAGGAAACAGACAAAAGAAGGGGACAAGGGGTATATGAAAAGCTGCTTGAAGCGTGGAATAATTTAAGAGAAAATGGAGTGTTATTTGGATTTTCTGCAACCTGCACAAAATACAATACAGAAGTAATTTATAGTGATGAATTTATTGATTTTATGATAGGGCAGGGCGCACTCTTCGGTTGGTACTTCCAATACATTCCTATCGGAAGAAAACCAGACACATCCTTAATGGCAACCCCTCAACAAAGAGCATGGGCAAGAGAAAAACTTGACCATATAAGAAATACGCGGCCCATCATTCTTGCTGACTTCTGGAACGACGGTCATCTTGCAGGTGGTTGCATTGCAGGTGGGCGTGTTTACTTTCATATTAATTCCCATGGAGACATAGAACCATGTGTATTCACCCATTTTACCAAAGACAATATCAAAGACACTACCATACGCCAGGCACTGCAGAGTAATCTGTTCAAGGCAATCCAGCAACGACAGCCATATTCAAATAATTTGATGTGTCCATGCATGATTATTGACAATCCCCATGTACTAAGAGAAATTGTCGCAGAAACAGGAGCGAGACCTTCCTATCCTGGCGCTGAAGCAATTATTACAGAAAGTGCAAAGTTTCTTGATGAATATGCGAAAGAGATTCACCAGTTATGGGATCCTGTCTGGATTGAAAAGTATAAAGCAGGAAAAGATCTGAAAGGTATAGACGCAGAAGTTGCTGCAAGATTGCGCAACAATAAGTAAAATTTCCATATTAAATGCGAATTCAAACGTCAGTATTGAGCAATATTGTCAGAACAGATTCAGCAAGAAGTGTAAAAGTTATAAAACCCGAAAGTTTTAGTTTTCTGCCAGGACAATTTTTTAAAGTATATGCAAATGATGGGTTTAGATATCTTTCAGCATCTTGCTCAACCAGAAAAAATTACCTTGAATTTACCAAAAAAATAACACAAAGCGATTTTTCAGCGTGGTTTAAATCCCTGAACAAAGATGATGTGATCACAATTGATGGACCTTATGGTAAATTTGTTATTGAACCGGATGATGATAAAATACTTTTTGTTGCAGGGGGCATAGGCATTACTCCTATTTTTAGCATGCTTGAAGAAGCAGCGATTTCAAATGATAATGAAAGGGATTACATTTTATTCTATGGAAACAAAACTATAAATGATATAATTTTTTATAATGAATTGCAGGAGTTTACGAAAAAGATTCAATTAAAAATTTTTCATTTCCTCGAAGAAGAAAGAGAAGACGAAATAAACTGCCATCACGGCTACATTGAAATCCAAAAAATTCAAAAGTTTTTACCCGACATTGCTGATAGAACAATCTTCATATGTGGTCCGCCCACTATGGTGAACAAATTAGATAATGATACCAAGAAATTTAAAATTGCAAAAAAGGTAAAAGTTGAGCGACTGGTCGGATATTAACAACAGGAGGAAAAATGAAATATGTATGCAAGGTGTGTGGTTATGTTTATGACCCGGAAAAAGGTGACGACACACAAGATATCAATCCAGGCACATTATTTGAAGATCTGCCTGAATCATGGACGTGTCCTGAATGTGGAGCAGGCAAGGAAGAGTTTGAACCCCTATAAATGAGGAGTAGTTCAATGAAAATTACAGAAGGAATTTTTTCCGTTGGTTCTGTTGATTGGGATTTAAAGGAATTTCACGGTTATTCAACTCCTTATGGAACAACCTACAATTCCTATCTTATTACCGGAGAAAAAAATATTCTGATCGATACAGTGAAACCAACCTGTACCCATGAGTTTCTCCAGAAAATTGAACGTATTGTACCTGTTGAAAAAATTGATTATGTCATATCAAACCATGCTGAGATGGACCATTCTGGCTTTATAAACTGGATACTATCAAAATCAAACGCAACATTGATATGTTCACCAAAAGGTAAAGAAAACCTGGAAAAACATTTTCACACAAAGTATGAACGAATTCTTATTGTTGAAAATGGCCAGACAATGAAAATCGGTCCGTATACTTATCAATTTTTTCTCACACCAATGGTCCACTGGCCTGATTCAATGTGTACCTATTTAATTGAAAAGAAAATGCTTTTTTCAAACGATGCCTTTGGTCAGCATTTCGCCAGTTCAAAGTATTTTGTTGACGAAGTGGGTTTAGAAATAGTATTGAGGGAAGCAAAAAAATATTATGCCAATATCGTTAATCCTTATGGGAACTCCGTTAAGAAGGTTCTCGCAGCGCTTTCAACGTTGCAGATTGATATCATTTTACCGTCACACGGCATGATATGGAGAAACTCGCAGCACATAAAAACAATTCTTGATAACTATAACAGATGGGCTTCAAATCAACCAGGGAAAAAAGTTCTCATTGTTTATGAAACCATGTGGGGTTCAACGAAGAAGATGGCTGAAGTGTGTTATGTAGAAGCCGTAAAGAAAACTATTGAAGCAGAAGTTTTTAATCTTCAAATCAAGGATATTTCAGACGTTGTTGCTGAAATGCCTGATGCAGAAATGGTTCTGTTTGGTTCTTCAATTTTACATGGACAGATTCTTCCGAAAATGGCAGGTCTCATTACATATTTAACAGGACTAAAGTTTATTAACAGAAAAGCGTGGACATTTGGCTCATATGGCTGGGCAAAGGGGTCTTTCAACAGATTTGAAACAAATATCAAAGATGCTGGATTTGATATGCCTTATAGTGGTTTTTACATCCAGTTTGTTCCTGATGAAAGTTCCCTTGAGTTCCTCAGGAATGAGTTAAATTCCAGAATTTTCAATGCATAAAGACCTATCACCATTATCAGGTACTGGAATTTGTGCCATTATCAGACTCAAAACTCAGAATGTTGATATAGAATCCCTTGTAAACTCCCTTGTTCATGGAGGAATAAACGCGGTTGAAGTCAGTTTCGATACAATCGATGCCATATCCCTGATAAAAAGTATCAGGAATTACGCAGATAGGAAAGTCCTGCTCGGTGCAGGCACCATATTAAACACCGATGCCGCTCAAAGTGCGATAGACGCAGGGGCGCAGTTTCTTGTCAGCCCGCATCTGGACATTAACCTGTTAAAATTCAGCGAAAAAAGAGAAATTCCTTTTATTCCAGGAGTTTTTACTCCAAATGAAATAGTGAATGCATGGCAAAATGGTGCAAAAATTGTAAAACTATATCCCGCTGTGGCCTGTGGACCTGAATATATAAAGGTTTTAAAAAATGGACCTTTTTCACAGATTATTTTTATGGCTGTCGGCGGAATAACACTGTCAAACGCAAAGGATTACATCAAATCTGGCGCTGATATTCTGGGAATCGGAGGCGCACTTGTCAATGAAAAATTGGTAAGCGACCAAAACTGGAATATTGTCCAAAAAAACGCCAGACAATTCATTGAAATAGTTAAATCCGCAAGGAGTAAAAATGACTGATGTACTTACCATTGGCGAAACGATGATAAGATTATCAACAGTTAATTATCAAACCGTTGAACAATCAGGTAACCTTGCCTTCTCAATTGCAGGTTCTGAATCCAGTGTTGCTATTTCTCTCTCCCGACTCGGTATTAAAACCATATGGATATCAAAACTTGTAAACAACTTCCTCGGACGAAAAATTGTCCAGGAAATCCAGAAACATGGAGTTGATACCTCAAAAGTTATCTGGACCGACATAGGCAGAGTTGGCGTGTATTTTATTGAATATGGTAGTGTTCCAAGACCAATAAAAATTCTTTATGATAGAAAAAATTCTGCAATAAATTCATTGAGACCCGATGAAATAGACTGGAATTGTCTTAATAATATAAAGTTGATTCATCTATCAGGCATTACCCCGGCATTAAGTAAAAATTGTGCGAAATTGACCAGAACAGCCATCAATGAAGCAAAAGGGCGCAAGAAAATTATCTCTTTTGACCTTAACTACAGAACAAAACTCTGGAGTCCGTATCAGGCGAGAAAGTTTTTTGAAGAGGTTTTGCCTGATGTTAATATCCTAATTGCCGCCAGAAAGGATATTGAAGTAATTTTCGCAATGAAAGAAGAACCGGATAGAATGATAGAAAAAATAAAGAGAAGATTCAAAAATGATGTCGTTGTATTAACTGCGGGTTCAGAAGGTGCATTTGCAGATGATGGTAAATTGTATTTTCATAAAGCACCAGAAGTTAAAGTCATTGACCGCATTGGTGCAGGTGACGCATTTACTGCGGGTTTTATTTATGGGTATCTAAAAAAGGATGTGGAATTGGCTCTAACGTACGCAACGACACTGGCTGCATTAAAATGTACGATCCCTGGAGATATTCCATATATCACCAAGCAAGATGTTGATGGTTTCATAAAAAGCGAACATAAGGATATAGAAAGATGAGGTCATAATGGAGGCATGCGGTTGAAAAAGATGTTTTCCTTCTTTTTTGCGATAATATCAGGGTTTATTCTTTGTTTTGCTTTTCCACCTTTCAAATATTGGTTTCTTGCATGGTTTGGTTTTGTTCCTATTCTGTTTTTGATGGATGAAAAGTCACCTGGCAGGAATTTTTTAAAAGGATTCTTATCAGGTTTTGTTTTTTATGTGTTTCTTTTGAACTGGATATATTCTGTCGCTGGTTTTTTTTATCTACTGATTGCGGTCTATCTTGCACTTTTCTGGGGTGTCTTTTTTTCTCTTGTTTTCACATTTCCTGAAAGGACACGAATTCTTATCGGTGCTTGTCTATGGTATTTTTTTGAAATTGTTGTACGTCATTTGATCAGTGGTTTCCCCTGGATTTTTTTCTCTCTGTCACAGTGGTTTTTTCCAAAAACAGGATGCATTTCTGCTATCATTGGTTCAAATGGACTTTCAGGTCTAATAATTGCTGCAAATTTTTCGTTGTTCTGGATGATAAAGTATAAAAAGTTTTATCCAGTTTCTGTCACCGCTGTCATTGTTATCATATTATATTTCGCCGCCACATTCAATATAAGCCAGGAAAAAAGAGATACTTTTATCAAAATTGCCGCCATACAGGGTAATAGTGGTTATTTTGGACAGAACCCTGAAGAGTCATTTGAAAATTATAAAGAATTAACCGAATCATTGAAATCTAAGTATGACCTTGTTGTATGGCCAGAGAGCAGTTATCCTGCAATTCTACAGGATAACGCCGAAGCATTTAATTATCTGGTAAATAAAT
Source organism: bacterium (assembly GCA_035392545.1). Lineage (GTDB taxonomy): Bacteria > Ratteibacteria > UBA8468 > B48-G9 > DTJG01 > DTJG01. Next base: position 4,526 of record DAONMJ010000032.1, on the reverse strand, counting down.
CACGCTCTTTCCCACTCTTAGTGGGAACAATGAGCGAAGAAAAAACAAATTTATACAACAGCGCTTATTATTTCAATGACGGAAAGGCCGTAAAATATAGCAAAAGACATTTAGTCCCTTTTGGAGAATATGTTCCAGGAAAAAGTTTTCAAATCATTAAAAAAATCTATTCTCAATTCTCAGATATTTTTCCTGAAGTCACACCCGGCGACACTTCAAGCATTTTTCACCTTTCAACATGTAAATTTTCAGTACTTATCTGCTTTGAAAACATATTTCCTGAAATTGCTCTGCAGGATGTAAAAAATCATCCTGATTTTACGGTTGTCATTACCAATGACTCATGGTACGGAAATTCGTTCGGACCATATCAACACTTTGCTCATAATATTTTCAGGTCGTATGAAACAGGAAGAAGCATTGTTCAGGTTTCTACCACCGGTATTACAGGACTTGTTTCTCCGTCAGGTGATGTTAAAATCTACCAGAAAAATGAGAAAAATCTTTTTGTTGATGGTATTATGACAATTTTAGTACCATGTACAAGAAAGATGAAAACTTTCTATTCAACTGTTGGTGATGTAGGAATTTTTGTGGTATTTTTGTTAATAACAGGGGTATGCCTATGCAGGATTTGAAAGAAATTGAACATAAAATTGGTTACGTTTTCAAAAATTCTGAACTTCTTAAAACTGCTTTGACCCACTCATCATACGCGCATCAAACAGATGAGGAGTCATATGAAAGATTCGAGTTTCTTGGTGATGCAATCATGAGTTATATTGTTGCCCTTGAAATATTCAAAAAAAATCCAGAGAAAAATGAACAGTTTCTTACTGAACTTAAATCTGCCTACGTCAATAAGAATTTTCTGCAAAAACTTGGAAAAGAATTGGGACTTCAACATTGCATAAGAAAAATTGGGCTTTCCGAACCACGACTTGACCAGGCTGTTGAAGCTCTTGTCGCAGCCATTTATCTTGACGGAGGATATTACAAGGCAAAGAGATTTATCAAAAAATTTATACTCGGTAAACCTGTAAAACCTCTTCAGGATTACAAAAATCTTCTCAAAAGTTTCGTCAGTGAAAAATTCAATAAAGACATCAGGTATAAACTGGAGAAGGAATCAGGGCCACCTCATGACAGAATATTTCAAATTTCAGTTTCAATACCCGGGGAGAAATACTTTGCCAGAGCCACAGGCAAAAGTAAAAAAGAAGCTGAATTAAAAGCGTCAGGGTTGCTGTTGAAAAAAATTCAAAAAGAAGGATAGGGCTACTTTTTCGCAATTTTATAAATATAATATTGCTCAACAAGCCCTGCAAGATTCATAGTAACCCAGTATAGAAGCAATCCAGAAGAAAAATTATAAAAAAGAACCAGCATCATCAGGGGCAACATAACGTTCATAAATTTCTGAGATTGTTCAACAGAAGGTGTCATTTTTTGCTGCAAAAAAGAACTCGCAAACATCAAAACCGGCAGGATATTAATTGGAATACTCCCGATCGTTGCAATAGTATCAGGAAGCGAAAGGTCTTTTATCCAGAAAATGAATTTGCTTCCTCTCAAAAATATTGAGTTTCTTAACGCAAGAAAAAACCCGACAAAGATCGGTATTTGAACAAGCATTGGAAGACATCCCCCAAAAGGATTGATTTTGTATTCCTTGTAAAGATTCATCATTTCTCTTTGCAGCATCTGTGGATTATCTTTGTATTTTTTCTGTACGTCCTGAAGATAAGGTCTCAGTTTTTGCAGTTGTTTCATGGACTTCAAACTACTTCTTGTAAGCGGGAAAAAGATTATTTTTATCAAAATAGTAAGAATTATGATTGCCAATCCCCAATTTGGAATAACCCTGTGTATGGAGTTCAAAACATGGAAAATCAATCTACCCATGGAAACAAAAAAACCAGTTCCAAAAATTCTCATGTCAGATATTTCACTCCTTGCAACAAAGTAGTCAGAAGGTCCAATATAAAAGTCACCGGAGATTTTTTTTGTCTGGCCGGTTGAAAACTGTGAGGATGGAACTTTAAATCCCCAGACCACCTTTGAAGCAACATTCTCAACATTAAACTCAACCGGTGTATCCACCTTAAAATAATACATCTGGTACCTTGTTCTTACCACGCACACATTTCCTGAAATTTTTTCTTTCATCTGTCTTGCGACATTAAACTTATATGGCTTGCCTCCATTCATAACAAGAAAATCAATGGATGCATCTTCAGGATGCTTACGGTTTAGAGTAACAGACCCGAGAATAATGTTTGTCTCCGGAGAAATTGCTGTTTTATTTGCAAGGTTCTTCTGCTGTATTTCCACGTTCCAGAGATATCTATCAGGCGCAATTTTGATACTTTTTTCAAATTCAATGTCATTTCGCCTTGCTTGTAAAACGTAAAACCCGTCCTTTGATTCTGGAGATAATCTATAAACAAGTTGTTGGGTTTCCCCTTCCACAGTATCAAGTAAGGTATTCCCTTTTTGAAAAAAATCAAAAGTTTTTTCACCAGGACGAATATAATTTTTCAGAGAAAAAGACACGATTTTTCCGCCGAGTAAATCAATAGCGCCTTTATACAACTGATTTTCAAATTTAATCTGGTTATTTGAAACCTCAAACTCTGCTGGTATACCAGATTGATTCTGTTTCTCGACAGCAGGTGCAGAAACTGGCGCAGGCACAGATTCTTTTTTTACCTGAACTGGCTGTTTCTTTGGCGTGATACTGAACAAGATGATAACCAGCAGCGCAAGAGCAAAGGCAATCATAATTCTTGTTTCTTCTTTCATTGAGAATTTCTCCCTGGTATTGGGTCATATCCGCCCGGATTAAAAGGATGACATCTGATGATTCTTTTTGCAAACAAAAATAAACCCCTTCTTATTCCTGTGTGTCTTAACGCCTCAATCAGGTAATCTGAACAACTTGGATAAAATCTGCAATTGTGTCCAAACACAGGTGAAATAATTACCTGATATATTTTGACAATAAAAACTAACACTTCAGTTATAAGATTTTTCCTGCAATGCTTTTCCATTCCTGTTCGACATCCTTTTGTGTCAGGATTTTACTCTTACCCTTTGCCCTGATGACAAGGTCTCCTGATTGAACATTTTCCCTGATTAATTTTCTAAAAATTCGTTTTATTCTGTTTCGCGTAACTGCCTTTGCAAAAGTACTGCTAAAACGAAAACCGATTCTTAAATTCTCTGTGTGTTTCACGTAGAAAATAAAATGTTCTGTTTCATATTTTTTGCCTGTTTTTATCACATCAAGCATACTTTTCTTCATGCAGTAAGTTCTTTTCGTCCTTTCCTTCTTCTTCTGGATAGTACTTTTTTTCCGGAATGCGTACTCATTCTTTTTCTAAATCCATGAACCTTTTTTCTTTTGCGCTTATTCGGTCTTAATGTAATTGACATATTACCCCCTGATTATGTCGTTAAAATTCCAGTTTGAAATATGTTTAACGTATTCGTAATTTGTCAAATCAACAGTCAATGGCGTAATGGAAATAAATCCATCTTTGAGAGCCCGGGTATCAGATTCCCCAATATCAGTTTCTTCCATAAATTCACCGGTAAGCCAGTAATAAACTTTTTTCCTGGGATTCATTCTTTTCTCATAATACTCCTTGTATCTTGCTTTACTGAGCGGCACCACCTTTACACCAGCAGGAGTTTTATCAGGCACATTCACATTCAAAATAGTATTTTCAGGAAGTTTATTAACAAATACGAGGTCAGCAAGTTTCTTTGCGAATTTTGCGGCATAAGAAAAATCAGGATTCTCAAGCGTATCAAGAGAAATTGCAAATGCTGGAATACCCAGTATTACAGCTTCTGTTGCTGCTGATACTGTTCCTGAATACAAAACATCAATTCCAAGATTAGAACCAAGATTGATTCCTGAAATAACAAGATCTGGTTTTCTATCAAGCAAACCAGAAATGGCAATTTTGATACAATCCGCTGGCATTCCGCTAACACTGTATCCCTTCATTCCACAGGGTAAATCCACCATCTCCACCCTTAATGGCATTGACAGAGTTATTGCGTGACCAACATTGCTTCTTTCAGCGTCAGGGGCAACGACAACAACATCAAAAAGGGTCATCAGTTCCCTGCATAGCGCATTCAAACCCTCTGCAAAAATCCCATCATCATTTGAAACAAGTATCAGTTTTTTCTCCATTTTTCAATGATAATACTGATTATTACGATAAAATTGGCAAAACTTTATAAGTATAAATTATAACACACCAGAAAACAATTGAAAACCCGCAGGCGGACTACCAAATCAATTAAATCCCGAATACTTGGAGACAGAAGGATTGTAGACATGGAATTTTTATAATAGTTTGGTGGTGTCTGCTGGACGATGTCAGAACTTTCTTTGAGCAAAATCCGGACACCGATTGACGCAACGTTACTTCGCAATTTTACTTCAATCTGGTGGAGCAGACCGGAGTTGAACCGGCGGCCTCCAGAGTGCGATTCTGGCGCTCTCC
>DAONMJ010000031.1:0-16723 GCA_035392545.1 bacterium | reverse complement strand
CTGGGATGTAAATCAAAGCAGGTACCCAGTGGTTTTTATGAAGAGAAAACACAATCTTTTTCACTGTAAGACCATATTTTCTAAGTTCTCCTTTTTCGATAGTGCTAACTTTGGTTTCTGGAAAATTTGAACCAATTGCCTGCTGAAAATTTTTTCTTATGTTGTGTCTTTCTTTTTCCCATTGAGAAATTGTTTTAATGGAATTTCTTATCTTTTCTCTTTTGAGAAACATTTCTTTTCCGATATTCTGGTAGAAATGTTCAACCATCATCTCTGGCTGGCAATCACAAATCCTTTTCACAATGTCCCTGTATCTGCAAATTTCAACCTTATTCTTCATTTTGGTACCACTATAAAATCAAATGCTGATTGCATATTTACGTTGATGATTTTTTGCCTGTGTTTGTTTTCATAAGAAATTACTGGGTTTTCTATGGAAACTGGTTTTCCTTTTGCGCTCTGGTTTAACACAACCTCCAGATGTTCCACAGGTGCACCTTTCCAGTTTGATAGCGTAATAATGAAAGCGTCCTTAGTTTCAAGAAGATTTGCCTCAACAAGATAATTGTTCGTTGAAACAGGTTTATCAATCCCTGCCACAATTTTTTCAAACATTTTTCTTGTCTCGCCAGGATATTCTGGTGGACAATCAGACATTGAAGCATCCTGTTTCTTCTGCCTGTTTGCAACAACTGCTGACTTCATATACGCAAGTCCAGGGAAAAACCCGCTGATAACAATCCTTCCTTTTCCAGCCCTTTTCATTACACAAGCAGGCGAGCCATCAGAAAACACTGCCATTGTTTCAGAACCACTTACATTTTTCATCTTCTGCAATCCACAGATGACCTCTATTGTCTCAGAAGATGTATCCTCAACAAATCTTACTGAATCCAGTGCCTTTAATCCAGGCAAACCGTAGTAATCATTTCCTGGTTCTGAAGCAAAGTAAAAGTTTTCTCTTTTCACTCCAAGGTACGAATCACTATCAGAAACATTGTTAAACCTATCATAAATACCAGTCCCTGCACCAGCATAAAGAATGCCACCATTTCTTGCCCATTCAACCAGATTTCTCATCACCTCAATCGGTACATGTGAGCCGACAACAAAAATTCCTTTATAATTATTGATTTTTCTTTCTAACACATCCTGTTCAGTAATAATGTCAACAGGGTGTCCAAGATGCCTCAAAATCAGCCAGAGTCCCATTCTTTCTTTACCAAAAATTGAAGTACCCTGTTTTAAAGTCCAGATGTCTGTGGTATGTGAATACAAAAGCGCAATTTTGTTGTGTGGCACTTTTGCATCCATAAGGTAATCTTCTATGGTACCAATTGAATGATTAATTTTCCCTGTGGCAGGATACAGTTTGTAATTTTTTGAATGAGCATCTATACCCGCATAATAGGGACCATAATTATAGTAGTAAATTGCCCTTGCGCCATGGCCAATTTCAGATGCCACCTTTGCCTGAGTATCCCAGGGATTTCTGAAAATACAGTACATCCCAAATTTCCCTTTTGAAGCAGCCCTGAGAAAATCCGCACGATAACCGCATAACTGATAACTTGTACCAAGATTTAACCAGTCCTCAGTCCATCCGTATGTCAGTCCCCCTGTATTAAGAATCAAAAACCAGTCGTCGCCTGAATGCAACATGTTCCCTGTATAGGTCAAATATTCACCAAAATTCGCGGTAGTTTTTGGTTCAGGAACAAATTGTTTCAGTATGTCTGATCCAATTTTGAAAAAGTCAGCCAGCACCTGATTTCTGTAAAGCGCAGTGTAGTAATACCTTTTTCCATCTTCAGGGTTGTTTGAAGGAAGTATTTCACCAAAGTCCTTTGCTCCAAAATCCTGTGGCGTAAGGCCCATTTTCCTGAGATAATCCCTGAAACTTCTCTGACACACTGCACAATTGACGATGTGCTCCATACTCACAGAACCTGGTTCATCCATCTGACTCCAGGCAACCATATCCTTGAACAAATTTTGTTTTGCAAAATTTTCTGCTGCAGATTTTACAAGGGATGTTATTGCCTCCATGTTTGGGTCTGCCAGGCATCCATTTTTTGCAAGATGGAAATAAATCGCGCCACCCTTATATTTTGTAAATCCTGCTTCATAATACTGAGGGTCATAACCGCCAATACCATTAAACCCAAGTTTTGAAAGGATATAAATTTCATTGCTAACTGTTTCTGGTTGATAAAACGATGAACTGATTGAACAACCTGTCATTACAGGAAATTTTGTTGGTCTTTTCCCAGAAAACTCTGGTAAATTTCTTGCAACATCAAACGCCTCTCTACTACCTTCAAGGTCACTGATAATATTTTCACGTTTTGATAGGTCAATCAGCAGTAGCATACCGGCACCTTTGCCTGAACGGGTAAATGACTTAAAAATTCCATCATCAGATGGTGTACTTGATAGATACACTGTAAATTCTGATGATTCCACGCCATTATAATATTCCTGCATCGCAAGGAGTTCCAATTTATGGTCTCCCATCACATCAAAAAATGAAGTAATATTAATCCATGGACTATCATCACCTGCTTTTAAAAAATTTTCATTTGGACCCTCTGGCTTATATCCAGTAAAACATCCATAAATAAGCCCTGTTTTGTAAATATTGGTATGGGGAAGAAACCATGGAGGCTGAGGTCTTCTTCCAAAGGTATGTATCACGCATGGATATTGATGATTTTTCCCCATGCGAATTTTGATATACAACTGCTCTGTAAAATCACTCATCACTGGTTCATACTTTTTATCATCGCAAAGCACAATTAGATCAAGATGCCTTGTCACCCAGCTTGCTCCACCACGGGGCTCTACCTTTGAAATCACAATTTCCGCATCACCTTGTTGTAGATTCACATCCACCCAGTCCCAGACAAATTGTCCAAAACCATCTCCCCATTTTTTCTTTCCTTCAGGAGAATTTCTCAAGCTTTCTGTATCAAAAGTTTTTTCTGTTTTGGTGTTGCCCTGTTGCAGGACTGTCACCTTGAAAGGACCCCTGTATGGAAGAACATCAAGATACCTTATCCATAACCTGTACTCTGCCTGCTGGGGAATATTTACTGGCTTTTTTGCTTCAGCAGGCCCACCAATTGAACCACGAAGCATCTTTCCTTTTGAAGGAAACCCATAATACCATCCGGGAAAGTGTTCAACAACCTGCCATTTTTGTGTTTCACTCACAATCATGTCCTCTGCCTCAAAAAAGATCTTTGCCCCAAAAAGATAACTGGAAAACATCAAGCAGAATACACCCATCATTATCAATTTTATTTTCATTATTTTTCCCTCTCGTGTTTTAGTGCTTCTCCAAATTCCTTAAGTATTTTCACCTGCTCTGGTTGCAATCTTCCATCAGGCATCGGTGCAGCATTCAGCCATAAAAATGTGTTTCTTTCATCACATCTTTTCTTAAAATTCAAAAAGTAATCTACCTCTGGAAATCTCCTGTTATCCTTGATGTATGACCAGCCTCCGCCAAGATTAATCCAAGAAGCAAGTGGTTTATCTCCAATTTCAGTAGTATTAAATCCAGCAGTATTTTCTCCAGGCAAATCAAGTTCAAACACCTGATAATCTTCTCCAGGAAGTGGAAGTATATGATGATTATTTGCTATCAGGGCATCTGGCTGAAGAGAATGTATTAAATCGTATGTTTCGCCAATTCTCCATATCCCTTTCGGAATAAAATACTCCTGACTTTCATCAAACGGATGTCTTGGCCACCACCCATCAAAAATGAAACCACCAATTTTGCCATAGTTTGAGCATAACTCTTTAATCTGTCCCTGATAATACTTCACATAGGACTTCCAGTTTGATTGATAATCAGGATGGTGCCAGTCAAGTAAAGAATAATAAAAATGCAATTTCACATTATATTTGTGACAGGCATCTGCCAGTTCCTTGATAGGGTCTCTTTTAAATGGTGTATTTGTAATTTTGTAATCAGTTATTGCTGTATCAAACATGCAGAAACCATCATGATGTTTTGATGTAATCATAAATGAATTGATTCCTGTTTCCTTCAATAAGGAAATCCATTCATCAGCATCAAAATGTACTGAATTAAACACATCCATCAATTTCTCATATTCCTTCACATCTATTTTATCAACATGCATCACCCATTCTCCCTTTCCGATGATTGCATAAATTCCCCAGTGAACAGAAAGCCCGAGTTTATCATTGACAAATTCATCAACTGCCTTTTTACTTGCGCTTAATGTTGCTGTACTTTTTTCAAACATATCCCCTCCTGGCAGTTTTGTTGTTAATAATGTTAAATCAAATTAAAGAAAAAAGAAACTCAGGGTATAATATCAATTATGAAAATCCTGATATGTCCTGACTCATTTAAGGGGTCTCTCAGTGCAAAAGAGGTTGCAAATACAATCTGCCTGGCAATGAGTAAAATTTTGCCGGATGCAATATTTATTACTTCACCGATGGCAGATGGTGGTGAAGGAACTGTGGATGCTCTTTTATCTGGCATTGGCGGGAAAAAATATACAGTATCTGTGCTTGACCCTCTTGGAAGAAAAATCAACGCCGAATATGCAATTCTTTCTGATGGCACAGGCGTAATGGAAATGGCTTGTGCCAGCGGACTGCCCCTTTTGAAAACACATGAAAAAAATCCATTGGTCACATCAACATATGGCACAGGCCAAATGATTCTTGAAATGGTAAAAAAGAAAGTAAAACATATTCTTGTGGGCGTGGGCGGAAGTGCCACTGTTGATGGTGGAATGGGAATGGCAAAGGCACTTGGAGTAAAGTTTTATTCAAAATCAGGAAAAGAATTAAAGGAAGGAGGGGGATTCCTTGGACGACTTGCAAAAATAGATGTTTCTGGTATCAACCAGGATGTTTTGAAAACAAAAATTACTGTGCTTTGTGATGTGAACAATCCATTAACAGGACAATATGGTGCAAGTAGAATATTTGGTCCCCAAAAGGGAGCAACAGAACAGATGGTGGAATTGCTTGATAGCAACCTTCATCATTATGCCACTATCATAAAAAAGCAACTCAAAAAGGATGTTGAATTTATTCCTGGAGCAGGCGCTGCTGGTGGACTTGCTGCAGGGCTTTATGCCTTTTTGAATGCATATCTTGTTGAGGGTGCAAAATATATTGCTGAAAAACTAAATCTTGAAAAACACATTAAGGAATCAGACGTCATTATCACAGGTGAAGGGAAAATTGATAGCCAGGTAAAATTCGGGAAAACCATCCTACCTGTGATTGAAACAGCAAAAAAATACCAGAAACCAGTCATTGCGTTATGTGGTCAGAAGGCAAAGGATACTGAATTTCTACGCAATGCTGGATTAACAGCGATATTCCCAATAGTACCTGGTCCTGTATCACTTGAAGAAGCAATGAAAAACGCAAAGGCATATTTACAGGATACAGCAAGGGAAATCGCCTGTTTAATAAAATGTTTCTCCTGAATCAACTTAAAGCACTGAAGTCAGTAGATATCTGGCAGGAAACATTTCATAAAATTAAAAATCCGCAAACACTCCATATTTGCGGAGTAAATCCTGGCTTTCTTTCATTTCTTATTTCAGGTTTTTATGTTGCTCAACCTGACAGAATTTTTTTACTGGTCTGTCAGGACCCTGAAATTGCAGAAACATTTTATGCAAATATCCAGTCGTTTCTACCTGATTCTGTATTTTTATTTCCAGAAAAAGATGTACATCTTCCACCAGACCATCCTATCCAGGAAAAAGAGATAAAACGAGTAAAAACACTTGCTGGGATTGATGAAAAAAAAACTGGTGTTGTGGTTACTTCAATTCAGGCAATTTCGGTGTTACTACCCAGTGTCACTGATTTTCTCTCTCATATCATTGAAATAAAAGTCGGCATTGAAATACCCAGGTCAAAACTCATTGCGCGATTGGTCGCATATGGATATGAGGAGGTCTCTGTTGTTGAAAATCCAGGTGAATTTTGCAGAAGGGGTGGTATTATTGACTTTTTTCCGTTCGGAGAGAATCCTGTCAGGATTGAATTTTCTGGAGATACTGTACAGTCCTTAAGAACGTTTGATGTACAAACCCAGATGTCAACTGGAAAAATCAATGTATGCACACTTCTTTCATTAAACGAAAGTTTTATCAGTATTGAAAATAATTCTACTATCTTTGATTATCTAAACACAAACACTTTGCCCTTTGTATATGGTGCAAGGGCTTTTGAAGAAAAATATCACAAACTTTGTGAACTATCCCATCGTTCAATAAAAAAAGATATCGCTGACTGGCAAAGATTGAACAAACATTTCTCTAATGCAATCCATCTTGTAATGGAAATCCCGGCTGAAACAGACATTGATAAAATCATTATGTTTCCTGTTGATAATCCCACGAGGTTTGGTTTCATCAAGGAACAGTTTGTCTGGAATCCAGTGAAGGATGAAAAAGTATTCATTGTGGAAGACAATAAAACACACAGGGAAAATTTGAAAAAAATCCTTGCCGAGCACAAGGTAATAATAGATGGCCATCAATTTCTGGATGGTTATCTTTCCCATTCTTTTACGTATCCTGGTATCAATTTAACGCTTCTCAACACAGCCACGCTTTTCAACGTAAAACCTGGCAGAGCCATGCGTCAGTTTATGGAAGCAATGCCTGTGAGTCAAAGAGAAGAACTTGAAAAAGGAGATTATGTTGTTCACTATCAGCATGGCATCGCAAAATTTGATGGATTTGAAAAAATCGGGCATGAAGACGAGGAATTTATAAAACTTGAATTTGCTGATGGAGAAAAACTGTATCTACCACTGAGTGATATTGATTTCATCCATAAATACATAGGAACAAAAGAACATCCAGTTCTCAGCAAACTGGGTAGCAAAACCTGGATACGGATACGAGATAGCGTTAAAGAAGGAATAAGAAATATCGCAGAGCAACTTTATACTCTTTATATTGAAAGAAAACGTGGCACAGGCATTGCATATCCTGTGGACGATGAATTTCAAAGGATGCTTGAAGAAAGTTTTCCATACGAAGAAACCCCAGACCAGATCAAGGCACTGCAAGAAATTAAAAACGACCTTGAAAGCACAAAAATTATGGATAGATTATTATGCGGAGACTCAGGATATGGAAAGACAGAACTTGCAGTGCGTGCTGCCTTCAAGGTTGTTTCTGGCGGAAAACAGGTTGCAGTATTATGTCCCACTACTGTGCTGTCACAGCAGCATCTGCGAACATTCAGGCAGAGGATGCAATCCTTTCCGGTTACCATTGAAATGCTTTCACGATTGTATTCAGATTCAAAGCAAAAACAAATTCTTGAAAATCTTGCAAAAGGAAACATAGACATTATTATCGGAACTCACAGAATCTTGCAGGACGATGTGATATTCAAAAATCTTGGCTTACTTGTAGTCGATGAAGAACAAAGATTTGGTGTGATTCATAAAGAAAAACTCAAAACAAAATTCAGAAATGTTGAGGTTTTAACACTTACAGCGACGCCTATTCCGAGAACCCTGTATCTTTCACTTTCTGGATTAAGGGATATCAGCCTTCTTGAAACACCGCCCAGTGGAAGATTATCAGTTGCCACATATATTGGCAGATACAATGATACCATTGTAAGAATGGCTATCTTCAATGAACTTGCAAGACAGGGACAGGTTTTTTATCTTCACAACAGAATCTATGATATTACAAAGGTAAAAAATAAAATTCAACAGATGTTTCCTGCCACAAGTATTGCGATTTCTCATGGAAGAATGAAGGAACATGAACTTGCCTCTGTAATGGAAGATTTTGCAGACGGAAAAATCCAGATTCTTGTTGCAACAACCATTGTCGAAAACGGACTTGATGTACCCAATGCAAATACATTAATCGTTGATGATGCCCATCGCTATGGACTGGCAGACCTCTATCAACTCAGGGGAAGAGTTGGAAGATATAAAGTAAAAGCATATGCATACTTTTTAATTCCACAGCATCTGCAGGTTGCAGGACAGGTGAAAGAAAGATTAAAGGCACTGGGAGAACTTGTCAAACCAGGTAGTGGTATGAAAATTGCGTTAAGAGACCTTCAAATCAGAGGTGCTGGCGATATACTTGGTAAAAAACAAAGTGGGTACATCAATCAGGTAGGATTTCAACTCTATTGCAGATTCTGGAAAGAAATATCTTCAAAATTCACTGGCGAAACAGTGTCTGAACCAGAAGCAAAACCAGTGATGCGGGGTTTTATTGACCCTGAATGGATACCTTCCCCTGGCTTAAGATTTGAGTTATACAGGAAAATCTCAGAAATACAGAATACCCAGCAGGCAAAAAAAATCCTTGCAGAAATGAAAGACAGATTTGGTGAGGTCCCTGAAAGGGTAAAAAAACTTATCTTTTCTCAGGTGACTAAAAATTTTGACTGAAAAATCAAAATATGTTTTATTAAACACAGCCATGTAATCTTAACCATGGAGGAAAAATCATGCCAGTAAAATTCGATTTCAGTCCAGCCGAGTTCTTACCATTCAAAGACAAAAAGGTGATTGAAAAGGTAAGAAAAATAAAAAAACAGGATATCTGCAAGCATCCGAACAAGAACTTCAAAATTAGAGTAATAGAAGACCAGACAGCCTTTGTATTTGCATGGACACTTCATATTGTGGGTGGTATAAAAAAAGCCCTTGAGGAGGGGAAACAACATGTTATCATTCTTCCTGCGCCAAATCCCCAGTATGCGCTTATCGCTGAAATGATTAATCAATTAGATATTTCCTGCAAACATGTACATACCTTCAACATGGATGAGTACGCAGATGAAAATGGAAACACAGCACCAAGAGAATGGAAAGGTGGTTTTCAATACTGGATGTGGCATGATTTCTTCAATCGCATAAAACCTGAATTAAGGATGCCAGAAAAACAGATACATTTCCCGAGCACAAAGAACGTCAATTATTACAGCAAGATGATGGAAGACCTTGGTGGAGCTGATATATGCTATGGTGGAATTGGATGGTGCGGCCACATCGCGTTTTTTGAACCACATCTTGGCATTGATTATGTTAACGACATTGAAGGTTACCTCCAGCTTGGCTCAAGAATCGTTGACCTTCATCCCATCACATTATGTCAGAATAGCCTTTTTGCAGATGCTGGCTGTTCAGGAGATATTGCAGCATGTCCACCAAAGGCAGCCACGATTGGACCAAGGGATCTGAAGAATTCTAAACTGGTGAGTTTCTGGGATGGTTTTTCCTATGGAGATGTTTCCTGGCAGAGATTTATTTCACGGCTTGCAGCGCATGGGCCTGTTACTCCTCTTATTCCAGCAAGCATCCTTCAGATACTCAATAGCGAACTAACACTTTCAGGCAGTGTTGCTGAAGATTGTAAAACTGAAACAGGCGAAAGACGCGTTCCAATACAATTTCCAGAATAGCCATGGATATCAATCTTAAAGGAAAAATTATTGACATTCATTCACATGCTGGAGTTTCTATTAAGGCATATATGGGTCAGGAATACCCTTATGCAGCGACCATTGAAGGACTGGCATTCAGACAGGAAAGATATGGAGTTGATGTCAATGTCGTGTTTCCATTGTCTGCTGATTTATTTTTTGACCTGCATTACTTAAAAAAGGGCATATGTAAAAACGCAAAAAAGACCTTGTCATCTGTTCCATACGAAATTGAAAACGCTCTCTTGCTGAAGGAAGTGTATGCTTTCTGTCCTGAGTATGAAGGAAGGTTCATTCCATTTATTTCTGTTGACCCTGGCAGAATGGTAAAAAAACAGGTAAAAAATATCCTGGACCTTGAAAAGAAATACAGAATTTACGGGATAAAAATTGTTCCTGTAGTATGTCAGTCAAGTATTCTTCGCCTGCTTGATGAAGGCAAGGCATTTCTTGAAATTGCAAGAGAAAGAAACTGGCCATTTCTCATTCATACGACTACCCACAAAGAAGAAAATTTTTCACATGCCCGGCTTGTTTTCAGGGTAATAGAAAAAAACCCTGATATACGATTCTGCCTCGCTCATTGTATTGGCTTTGATAGAAACTATCTCAATCTTGCACATAGTTTGGAACATGTCTGGGTTGACACTTCTGCATTAACAATTCAGGTTCAACTTGCAAGAGAAAACCATCCCATTGCAGCAGCCAGAGAAGACAGGTTTGATGCTGATTATAATGACCATAAAAAGGTATTAAGGACTCTTATAGAGGCATTTCCTGAAACTATTATCTGGGGCACAGATACCCCTGCTTATTCATACATTGCAAGAAGAAAACAGGGAACAGGAAAAAATTCCTATGTTGAAACATGGCTGAAAGCAACTTACAAAGACGAAATAGACGCCTTAAGAAGTTTACCTGAAAAATCAATGATGCAGATTGCAAATAGAAACAGTATTAACTTTCTTTCTGGCAGTCATGAGAATTAAATTGAGGTATGGAAAAAAGGGGCTACCACTTGACTTTGATGGAAACATCACAGTATTCGAAGGAAAAAATATTTTGCCAGTTGAAAAACCCCAGGAAAAAATATCACAATGTTTAAAAAATCCAGTTGGCTGCAAAGGTCTTGCTGAAATTGTACGAGATAAAAAACCAGGTAGTGTTTGTATTGTCATATCAGACCACACAAGGGCTGTCCCGAATAAAATTATCCTGCCAGCAATTATTAATGAACTACTTTTAGCAGAAGTGCCTGAAAAAAATATTTTCATTCTGATCGGAAATGGAACACACAGACCAACAACCACCCAGGAAAAAATTGAACTTGTGGGTAAAGAAATTTTTGAAAAATTTCCTGTGTATGACCACAGTGCAACCGACACATCAATGCTTGTCCATTTTCCTGGCACTGATTTTTATGTCAACAAACGATATGTTGAATCTGACCTGAAAATTGTAACAGGAATGATTGAACCACATTTTTTTGCTGGTTTTTCAGGTGGAAGAAAAGGTGTTTGCCCTGGCATTGCTGGCATGGAATCAATAAAAATATTTCACGGTGCAAAGTTTCTTGAAGATGAACATACAAAACCAGGAATTCTTAAAAATAATCTGTGCCATCGTTTTGCCACTGAATTTGCGAAAAAAGCAGGTGTTGACTTTCTTGTTAATGTGACCATTGATAAAGAGGGAAGTATCACAGGAATTTTTTCGGGAGAACTTGAAAGTGCTTTTGAAAAAGGTGTTGAATTCTGTAGAAGCATGAGCACTGCGTATGCTGAGAAAAAATATCCAATTGTCATTACAACAAACGGCGGCTATCCTCTTGACAGAGATTTTTATCAGTCAGTGAAAGGAATGGTCACTGCGCTTGATATCGTTGAAGAAGGTAGTATTATCATCAGTGCATCAGAATGCAGCGATGGAGTTGGAAATGAAAGTTTCAGAAAATTGCTTTCAGAACTGGTATCTCCAGACCAGTTTATTCAAACAATTATGCAACCAGGTTATTTCCACGATATTCAATGGGGAGTTCAGCCCCTTGTTCATGTGTTGAAAAAAGCACAGATATATCTTGTTTCCAGTTTACCAGAGCAGGATGCAAAACTATGTAAAACAACCCCTTTTTTTGATATCAATCAGGCAATTGAAACTGCACTTTGTAGATTTGGAAGATATGCTGACATCGCAGTAATTCCAGATGGTCCATATACAATTGTTGAATTAAAAAAGGGGAAGAAATGAATGACTGGGGATTTGAGCCGGATTTTGAAAATTTAAAAAATACTCTTTTGTGGAAGAAAAATTATCGTGTGCCGAATATGGAATTTGTCATTGATAGAGAAATTAAGGAAGCATACTTAAAAAAGGAAGTAACAATGCTTGAAGACGAAATTGAATTCAGGCACAGGGCTGGTTATGACTACATCTGGATCAGTAAAGGAATGATTGACCCTGCTGGAACAGTCAATAAAGAGTTCATTTCTGATGACCCTTCAAAACATTTTAAGGGCAAGGATACTCGTGTCTGGGCAGAAGAACATACAGGAATTATTAAAACGAAGGAAGACATTGAAAATTACCCCTGGCCTGACATTGATAACATGACCTATTCTGAATTTGAAAAGGCAGGAAAATTATTACCAGAAGGAATGAAAATATTCGGTGTATGTGGAAAAATTTTTGTTGCCACATGGATGCTTTTTGGCTTTGAAAACTTTGTTATTGCTACCATTGAACAACCGAAACTTGTTGATGAATTGATTAATATTATTGGAGAAATACAGGTAAAATCGTGTAGAAGGATGCTTGAGTTTGATTGTGTTGGTGGAATATGGGTTCCAGATGATATTGCTTATAGAACCGGTACAATGATGCCTCCAGAGTGGTTGAAAGAAAAAATTTTTGTCTTTTACAAAAAGATGGCAGGAATGATAAAAGAAGCAGGAAAACTGTTCCTCTATCATTCTGATGGAAACCTTTTGAAGATGCTGGATATCATCATTGAAACTGGATTTAATGCGCTTCATCCTATTGAACCAGAATCAATGGATATTTCACATGTAAGAAAACTTGTAGACAAAAAACTTGCTTTAATTGGAAATGTGTGCGTTCATACTCTTGCCACAGGCACAAAACAGGACGTTATCAATCTTGTCATGGAAAGAATTGAAAAATATGGAAAAGAAGGTGGATATGCCCTTGGTTCAAGCAATTCAATACCAAACTATGTGCCGATTGAAAATTATCTGACAATGCTTGAAACAAATGCAAAATATGGTGTTATTTCATAAACACAGGGAGAAAACATGAACATAGAACATCCATCAAAAAAAGAATACGAAAAAATTATGCAATTTCTTGAAGAATCCTATGACCATTCAAGAGGATTTTTCTATGTTAATTATCCTCAGGTAATGTCAAAAGATACCATGGACTGTGATAATATTTTCCTCATCAGAGAAAAAAATAAGATTGCATCGCTTGTTAGCATTTTCCCCCAGAAGGTTTATTTACATGGAAGGCAGGTAAATATTGGAGGCATCGGCAGTGTTTCCACTCATCATGATTGTAGGAACAGGGGCTACATGAAAATTTTGATGGATTTCTGTATTGATGAGATGAAAAAAAGAAATTATGCATTCTCAATTCTTGGTGGAGACAGACAGCGATACAACTTTTGGGGATATGAGATCTGCGGTACAAATGCCGTGATTACTTTTTCCCAGAGGTCATTCGAAAAATCAGGAACCACACAAACTATTCCCACTTTCAGATACGATGGTTCAAAGGAAATTCTTCAAAAAATCAAAGATGTACATGAACAAATGCCCTGCTATGTAGAAAGAAGCATGAAATGGATTGAGAAATTATTTAATGAACGGATACACACTCAACTTTATTACACAGCAAATAAAAATGGATTTGCGTATGTTGTTGCGATTGGAGAAAGAATAGAAAGGAAAATTGTTGAAATTGGCGGAGATAAAACACTGTGGTGTCCACTGATTTATTCCCTGCTTAAAAGGTGGAACAATAATGCTGTGGATGTATTATTTCCTGGAAATATTCCAGAATTCAGCGTACTGCTCAAAAATGCAGCATGGTTCAGGATTGAACCATTTTCTATGATAAAAATTCTGTCATTTACAGATACCATGAAATTTCTTTTCGGGAAGGATTTTCATTATGGTTGTATGTTAAAAATGTCTGAAACAAAGGAAATCATTGGCGATACAGGAAATAAAAAAATTATTGAATTTGATGAAAAAAGTTGGTCAAGAATTCTATTCGGACCATCGTTTATAGAAACCCCTGATTGTTTGAGGAAAATAACGCCAGCGCAATTTTACTGGTGGTATCTTGACCACATCTAATTTATTCAGAAGCAGGATAACCTGCCTGATCAAGAAGTTGCTTGAGTTTCTTATCATCATTGAAATCTGCGCATATTGTAACTTTTTTACTTTTGACATCCACCTTTACTGATTTGATACCGCTTTCTGTTAGAAGCACATTTTTAATATTTCTCACGCAATTTTGACAGGAAATGTCAGGCACATTATAAACAAAGCAGAAACTACCCTTTTTTCTGGTTGACAACATATGAGTAAAAACAGACACAATAGATATGCCAATAAGAACAAATGAACAAACAAGAGAAAGGACCTCAAAAAGTTTGTTGTGGCTGTGATGGAAGGGCTGAATTGAAAGATTATAATTAATCAAAATGTTATCAAGCAGTAACCCGAATATCAATGCCCCGAGAACTATGGAAACAAGGTATATTATAAGGTGTTTTTTCCCGAGGGTTTTTCCCACAAACAGCATTGTCACAGTATTGGTCGCTGGTCCTGCTATAAGAAAAACAAGACATGCACCAGGACTGATTCCTTTTGCTGCAAGAGACGCTGCAATCGGTATGGAACCAGTCGCACACACATATAGCGGAAGCCCGACAACGAGCATGATTAAGTATGTCATCCAGCGATTACCAGCATACATTGATAAAATGTTTTCTGGAACAAGGTAGGAAATTAATCCACCTATGATAACTCCAAGAAAAATCCATCTGGCAGTAGATTGATAAACTTCCACGAATCCAAATCTTAATGCTTCTTTGATCCATGCTCCAGATGAAGAACAACTGATTTCTGGTACTTGTTTTACAAAAGCAGTATCTTTTTCCCCTGAAAAAATATCAGACACAATACCAGCCACAATCCCTATAACAACTGATGCCAGAATTCTAAGAATCATAAATATTCCACCCATCAAACCATATGTTGCAATTATTGAATCAATACCTGTTGTTGGAGTGGAAATTAAAAAAGCAAGTGTTGAACCCTTGC
Source organism: bacterium (assembly GCA_035392545.1). Taxonomy (GTDB): domain Bacteria; phylum Ratteibacteria; class UBA8468; order B48-G9; family DTJG01; genus DTJG01. The sequence goes on along the minus strand of DAONMJ010000031.1, from coordinate 1,877 downwards.
TTGCTCCTGATTTATATAGACCTGCTGCAGGTGGAAGTACTCCACAAGAGCACAAAGGCAGTGGTACTCCGAATAACACTGCCTTCAGAATGGAAGAAAAACCGCTGTTGCCAAAATGCCTGAAAATTTTTTCTGGCTTGAGAAAAACACTAACAATGCCAGCCACCAGAAACCCAAAAACAAGGTACACACTCATCGCCATAAAAAGATTCCAGATTTCTTTAATAATTCCTGTGAGTGTTTCCACTTTATTTTTTTGATGGCAGGGTTCTATTCATACTGCCGGTGTGATATCCTTCAAGGTCAACAGTAATGTAAATGTAACCAAATTCTTTCAACTGTTTTGTAATTTCTCTCCTGAATTGAATAATTTTTTCAAAGTCATCATCAGACACTTCAATTCTACATAAATCTCCATAATCCCTGACCCTGACAATGTGAAAACCAAGTTTGCCAAGCAGTTCTTCTGCTTTCAGTATTCTTTTTAATCTTTCTTCAGTAATTTTTTCACCATACGGTATTCTTGAAGCAAGGCATGCCATCTGTGGCTTATTCCATGTTGGTAAACCCATTTCCTTTGAAAGCATTCTGATGTCTGCCTTTGTCAGGTTTGCCATCTGCAAAGGTGAAATTACCTGAAATAGCAATTTTGCTTTATTACCTGGTCTGTAATCAAATTTATCATCAACATTGGAACCATCAGCGATTGCATTATAATCGTATTTTCTGGCAATATCCGCCATTTGAGAAAACAGTTCCTTTTTGCAGTAAAAACATCTATCTGGAGGGTTATTTGATAATTGTTTATCAGTGAGTTTATTTAATTTTAAGCAAAATACCTTTACTCCAAGGGATGTTGCAAATTTCTTTGCAAAATTGATTTCAGAAGGAGCATCAAATTCACTCTTTTCAATGAACGCAGCCACATTGTCTTTCCCGAGGCAATCAACAGCAACTTTTAAAAGAAATGTGCTATCAACGCCACCTGAATAAGCAATCAGGATTTTCCCTGCTTTCTGCAAAATTTTTTCAAGTTTTCTCTTTTTTTTCTCAATCTCATTCCGCAACATTTACGACTTCCTTAATCTCAGGAACCCTCTCCTTGATTATTTTTTCAACCCTCATCGTTAAAGTAATCTGGGCAAAAGGACATCCCGCACAACTTCCAGTTAATTTCACCTTCGCAATGCCATCTGAAACATCAACAAGTTCGCAATCCCCTCCCTCTGTCTGAAGAAAGGTCCTTATTTCTTTCAATGCTTCTTCCACTTTCGCCTTCAACTGCTCATTTGAAGCCATTATTGCCTCCCCGGTTAAATTTGTGCTTTTTTTCTTTCTCTATAATCGTTAATCGCTGCCTGCAAACCCTCTTCAGCAAGAAGGGAGCAGTGTTTTTTTAGTGGCGGAAGCCCTTCAAGAACATCAATGACATCCTGATTTGTAATTTTTTCTGCCTCTTTTAAAGTTTTCCCTTTTGCCAGTTCTGTAATGACAGAACTGGTGGCAATTGCAGCGCCACAGCCAAATGTCTCGAACTTTATATCCTCAATAAACTCTTCACCATTTTCATTGTTACCCACTTTGATGTATATCCACATCACATCTCCACACACAGGATTACCCACCCTACCAATACCATCAGGATTTTCAATTCTCCCCATATTTCTTGGATTTTTAAAGTGGTCCATCAATTTTTCACTGTACATTTGTTTTCTCCTTACGTCAGGTTATACAATGACACATTGCAGGGGATGCGGATTTATCCGTAGTTTTGTCTGTGCCGTAGCACCCAGGTGAATAAAGATATCCCGTATCACGTTTCTTCGGTTTTTTCTCCACTTTCTCTCCAGGAAAGAAAATGGATGTCTTTATGAACG
>DAONMJ010000030.1:0-16792 GCA_035392545.1 bacterium | reverse complement strand
TTGCCTTTCTCATTTTGCAGGGAGAACATGGAAAATTTTTGTAAAGTGCAATACTCTTATGACTTAAAGGTCCCCATTTTACAGGATTTTTTAGCCCGTAGATACCAACAATAGGAGTGTTAACAAGCCCTGCAAAATGTACTCCTCCACTTTCATTACTGATGCACAATTTGCTTTTTGAACAAAATAAAGCCGCATAAACAGGATTCTTCCCAAATTCATCATCCATTAAAACAGGAATAACCGGTTGATATCTCATTTTTTCTTTGACCTGAGCCAACAGATTCTTTTCCTTCGAACTACCCAGAAGTAAAATAGAATAGCCCATTTCGTCCAGAGCATCTGCCACTGCAGCAAACCTATCAACGGGCCAGCGTTTTACTTTTTCTGATGCGCCAGGAAAAACAGAAATCCACTTTTCGGATTTAGAAATAATTGGTCTGACTTTATTTTCATAATATTCAGGAAAATTAATATCAACGTACAATTTTATGTCAGATTTCCCCAGAACCCTACAAAGAGACAGAAGTTGAAATATATCATGATTTTTTTTTCTACCTTTTTCATTAAATTTCCAGTTTGAGAAAAAACAACCTGTTCCATAACCAAGTCTGTATCGAACAGGCAAACAGGCAAGTAATAGATTAACAATAGAATATCTCTGAGTATCAATTAAAAGATCAACCTTTTCTTTCAAACAAAGTCGAAACAATGAAAACCATTTGAACAGTAACTCTCTTTTTCTTCGAGCACTGAATTCATAATAGATGTCAACAAATGGCAAAATTTCAGAAAGTTTTTCGAGACCCGGTAACCTACGTCCAACAAAAATAATTTTTGAATGTGGAAACATCTCTTTCAGCGCCTGAAAAAATGGTAAGGAAAGCATAAAATCTCCATAATGGGATTGTCCTATGAAAACAAGTATACCTCTTACACGTTTTTGTAACCTAAGATATGGCGGATTTTTGTAAAACCTTTCAAATCGTTCTGCAGGATAATCAATCGGTTGATAAAATTTCATAGAAAACCCTTTCCAGTGTTTTTGCCTGTAAAGCATAATCAAACTCTTGAATAGCAACCCTACCAGTCGTAGCCAGTTTTGCCCAGTATTCAGGGTTATTAATAAGTTGTTCAACCAGTACGGTCATTTCATCCACATCTCCTGGGTTACAAATCAATGCTGTTTCTTTATCTTTCGCAAAATCCCTTACTCCGCCAACATCTGTTGTTACAACTGCACAACCGCACGCCATTGCTTCCATTGGCGGATTTGGCCATGCATCCTCTAAAGACGGATAAATAAAAATATCTGTTTTTCTATAAAACTGCAACATTTCATTGCTCGTTGTTCCATAAACAAACTCAACAAAGTCAGGAATGTTTTTCTGTTTTTTTAACCCGACAGCAAAAAATTTTAGATAAGGAAATTTTTCCTTTGTCCTCTTCATTACTTCAAAACCTATGTCCGCACCTTTATGTCCTGAATCTTTGCCTCCATATACAACCATTCCAATAGAACCTGGCTTTTCATAAACCCTTTCTTTACAGGAAAAAAAATTGCAATTAACACCATTACCCACCTTATAGATTTTATGCCCCGGGTACAACGTTTTTAATTTCTCGTACACCATTGTGGAAGAAGGAATAAAGATGATGTTCTCTGGAATACCTAAAGGATTGTGCAACATGTGAATATTAGAAACCCTCATTACTTTTTTTCCTTTTTCTTTGCCCCAGGTAGTAACATCTCTGGCAAGATGTGCTGAACGAAAAAACGTAATATCTGCATCTCTTACCCATTTTTTCCCATACGATGGAACAATAATTACTGGAAATTTACATTCTATCCATCCAGGGGTAAACGTTGAACCTTTCATCAAAAAACCAAGAATTTCTCTTAAAAAATACTCACAACCTTTCCTGTTTGGATTATATGCCTTATAAAAAACAATATCATGGCGCATAGTCAAATTATTAAAGAATTCAACAATCGGTCTTGCTGCACCACTGGGTTTTTTGCCCAGATTTAACAGTACATTGATTTTCATTTGTGTCAACAAAATGTTTTACAAAATAATATCACAGATTAACTTGAACAAAAAAAATTCTTTGACCAAAAGATTTTTTCCCTGTATAATGTTACAAAAGGTGCAATATGTCAAACATTGACAGAAAAACAGTGGACTATCTTGCAAAACTTGCAAGGATAAAAATTGAAGATGGCGAAATGGAGAAGATCATACTTGACCTGAAAAACATACTGGATTATATTTCTCAGCTCAACCAGTTGAATACTGAAAACATTCAACCGGCAAATCACGTATTGTCGTTTACCAATGTTTGCAGAAAAGACGAAACAAAATCATCCCTTTCAGTCGACCAGGTCATGAAAAACGCTCCTGAAAAAATCGATAATCTTTTCAGGGTCCCAAAAATAATTTAAAAATGGAAAGAAAATATCTTGATTTTGAAAAACCACTTGAAGAAATAGAAAAACAGATACTTAATCTTCAGGAAATAAAAAAAAGAAAAAATATCGACAATCAACTTCAGATAACACAGCTTCAACAACTGTTTCGTGAAAAAACAAAAGAAATTTATTCAAATCTGTCATCATGGCAGAAAGTTCAGGTCGCAAGACATCCTCAGAGACCTCATACAGATGATTATATTGCTGGCTTGATGGAGAATTTCTATGAACTCCATGGTGATCGAATTTGTGGAGATGACCCGGCGATTATCACTGGTATTGGAAAATTTAGAGGGATTTCAATTGCTGTTATTGGACATCAAAAAGGTAAAGACACTGAAGAAAATATCAAAAGAAACTTTGGTATGGCTCACCCGGAAGGATATAGAAAAGCACTCAGAATAATGAAAATTGCCGAAAAATTCTCATTTCCCATTGTAACACTGGTAGATACCCCTGGTGCACATCCTCACATAGAGGCTGAAGAAAGAAATCAGGCACTTGCGATTGCAAACAATCTTTATGAAATGTCTGGAATAAATACTCCAATTATCGTCGTAATCATTGGAGAGGGGGGAAGCGGGGGCGCCCTCGGCATAGGGGTCGGTGACAAAATCATGATGCTTGAATTTGCAATATACTCTGTAATATCTCCGGAGGGCTGCGCTTCAATACTCTGGAAAAACCAAAAAGCAGTGATGGAAGCATCTGAATCTTTGAAACTTACTGCACCTGATTTAATTGCTCTCGGTTTAATAGATGAAATAGTTCCAGAGCCTCAGGGTGGAGCGCATGCAAATCCTCAAGAAATGATAAAAACTCTCGGCGATAGCATAGAAAAAAATCTGAGTGAATTACGTTCCATCGATACCAATATTCTAATGGAAAAACGATATCAAAAATATAGAAATATCGGTTTTTACAAAGAAAAACAGGAAATCATATGAATCAAAAATTGAAACTTGCAATACCAAAAGGCAGTCTTCAAGAATCCACAATCAATCTTTTTGTCAATGCAGGATTTGAAGTTTCAAGCATAAGCAGAAGTTATTATCTTTCGTTTGACGATCAGGAAATAGAAGCAATCCTGATAAGGGCTCAGGAAATTCCAAGGTATGTAGAATTAGGGGTTTTTGACGCAGGAATATCAGGGAAGGACTGGATCCTTGAAAACCGGGCAGATATAATAGAAATATGCGAACTGTGTTATGCAAAGCGTGGATTAAAACCTGTCAAAATCGTTCTGGCTGTACCGGAAAATTCAAATATTAAATCTGTAAAGGATCTTGAAGGGAAAATTATCGCAACAGAACTCGTCAATCTAACCAGAGATTACCTCAAAAGGCACAAGGTAAATTGTAATGTGGAATTTTCCTGGGGAGCAACAGAAATAAAAGCCGGCTATCTTGTTGATGCCATTGTTGAAATCACCGAAACTGGAACAACTATTGCTTCTCACGGATTGAGAATTATTGATATCATCATGGAATCCACCCCGCGTTTCTTTGCTAATAAGAATTCCTGGAAAAATTCATGGAAGAAAAACAAAATGGAAAATATTTCATTACTCCTTGAAGGAGCCCTGAACGCAAGCAGAAAAGTTGGATTGAAGATGAATACACAGAAAAAAGACATTCCGTCGATTCTAAAAAAATTGCCAGCAATTAAAAAGCCCACTATCGCCCCTCTTGCAGCAAAAGGGTGGTATGCCATTGAAACCATCATCGATAAAAAAGATGCAAAAGATATCATTCCTGAACTGAAAAAACTTGGTGCGTCCGGAATTGTGGAATATAATCTAAATAAACTCATCTATTAACAGGAGAGGTCACATGCCGTGTGGAAGAAAAAGAAAAAAAAGAAAAATTAAAACACACAAAAGAAAAAAGAGGCTACGCGCCCTCAGGCACAAGAAAAGAAAAAGATAAATGAAAATAATTCTTTTTCTAACTGCTACACTTCTTCTTGCAGGATGTGCATCGGTTCCATTGGAGACAGCCAGGGATACGGCAAAAAAGTTTTACATCCAGGGTCTTCTCTATGAAACTGATGGAAACCTTGAAGATGCGTTTATCATGTATAAAAAGGCACTCCAGCAAGATTCAGATAGTAGTTTTTTGTTCGGGAAAATCGGTACGATTTTGTTGAAAGAAAAAAAATTCAAAGAAGCAGAAAAAGCGTTCTTGAAGGCAATCGCTCTCAACAAAAACGAACCTGAAAATTTCCTGGCATTAGGACTCACATATTACTATATGAAATCCTATGGTGATGCCATCAAGTATTTTGAAAAAGGGTTGAAAATAAAAGATTTTCCATCATACAGAATGGTCCTGTGTGATTTGTATGTTCTCACCAACCAGTATGATAAAGCACTTACATCTTACAAAATTCTGATTGAAAAATTCCCCTCAAATTTCCTGCTTCATTTCAATTGCGGATTACTTCTGGTGAAAATGAATAAACCAGAAGAAACCAAGAAATATTTTCTTGAAGCGATAAAATTACAACCTGCTTTTGAAAAGAGCTATGTTGAATTAGCTTCCATCTACCTGCAACAAAACAATACTGAAGATGCCCTGAAATATTATAAAATGGCAACCGAGATATCTCCGGAAGATCCTGTTCCTTATGAGAAAATGGTTGAAATTTATATGAAGCAGGGCAACTGGAATCAAGTACAGTCAATTTTGACAAAAGTAATCAAGGAAAATGTGAATTCTGCAATGATCAATCAAATAGCGGGTTTCATAAGTTTTCAAAACAAACAATATCCAGAAGCTGAAATTTATTATAAACGCGCACTGATGATAAAAGAAACATCCGAAATATGGTTCAACCTCGGGGTCGTTTACGACAAAATGAACAAAAAAAATGAAATGGAACAGTGTATTAGAAAGGCGATACAGATTGATCCTAAAAACCATCTTGCACTTAATTATCTTGGATATTCGTTACTGCTTGAGAATAAAAATATTGATGAAGCATTTCAGTTAATTCAACAGGCAGTTCGCCTTGACCCTGATAATGGCGCATATCTTGACAGCCTTGGCTGGGCGTATTATAAAAAAAACAACTATAAACTTGCAGAAAAATATTTATTAGAAGCTCAAAAAAAAGAATTTGATCCAGATATTTTTGAACATCTTGGATACCTTTATTACAAAATAAAAAATCCAGTTAAAGCAATTTACTGGTGGGCAAGAGCTCAAGAATTGTCTCCCAAAAATGAAATATCAAATATGATTGATACAGCAAGACAGCAGTTACTGATCAACAAGAAATGAGCGCACTTCTTGAAAAAATCAATCAATCACCCGGCACCATAAAGCAGTTTTCCAGGCAACAACTGGAACAACTGTCTCAGGAAATAAGGAATGAAATTATAAGGGTTGTCTCCAGTAACGGTGGTCATCTTGCCTCAAATCTTGGAATCGTGGAAATTACTGTTGCATTGCATTATATTCTGGATATTCCGCCAGATAGAGTGATATTTGATGTTGGACACCAGATATATCCACACAAATTACTTACAGGAAGGTTCAGTAGATTTACCACCCTCAGACAATACAATGGAATTTCAGGTTTTCCAAATCCGGCAGAAAGCGAAACAGACCAGTTTTTGACAGGACACGCTGGCACAGCAATCTCATCAGCTCTGGGTCTTCAGACCATTGAAGAAAGGAATAAAGGGAAAACAAAAACAGTGGTTGTAATTGGAGATGGCAGCCTGACAAATGGCGTAACATTTGAAGGACTGAATAATTTGGGTTCATCCGGGAAAGATATTCTTGTTATACTCAATGATAACAATTTTTCAATATCAAGAACCCGCGGGGCCTTATCTTATTATCTGACAAAACTTGTTACCATGCCTGTACTGACAAAATCCAGAGAAGAAATAAAGGAAATTATTGAAAAAATACCTGCGATAGGTGAGCAAATAATAAAATTCAGCAGAGACCTGGAGCAAAAGACAAAACATCTGATTATTCCAGGAGTATTTTTTGAAAAACTTGGTATTCAATATTTTGGACCCATCGACGGAAATGATATCAATCAAATTGTAGATGTTCTGCCGAATCTTCTTAATCAACAAGGTCCAAAAATATTACATGCGATAACAAGAAAAGGAAAGGGATATATTCCTGCTGAGAAAAACCCAGAAAAGTATCACAGTATCGGCCCTTTTAATATGGAAACAGGCGAACCCCTTGTGAAAATTACATCCACAGGAACCTTTGTTGGAAAATCTCTCGAAAAATATGGAGAAGAACATGACTTCTATGTCATTACATCTGCCATGGAATACGGTCTTGGATTTGATGGATTCGCAAAAAAATTTCCTGACAGATTCTTTGATGTAGGTATTGCAGAAAGCCACAGCATGATTTTTGCTGCAGGAATGGCGAAAACAGGGAAAAAAGTTTTTGTCGGAATTTACAGCACTTTCTTACAGAGGACATATGACCAGATATTTCATGATATTTGCCTCCAGAACTTACCGGTTGTAATACTTGTTGACAGAGCCGGAATTGTATCTGGAGATGGTCCAACCCATCAGGGTATTTATGACCTGGCATTTCTCAGAAGTATTCCCGGTATTACAATATTTTGTCCATACTCTCTCAGAAATGCTGAAGAAATCGTTAAACAATCCCTTGAGTACAAAACGCCAGTTGCAATCAGATATCCACGAGATTTATTACCAGAAAATGTGCCAGAAATAAAAAATAATGGTAAAATTCTTTGTCTGGGTACTGGTTCCATGGCATCTATTGCCTATGAAGCATGTATGTCTTTGAACCAGAAGAATATTCAAATAGATTTTATGCCTGTAAGCAAGGTATGGCCACCAGATAATAATGTGGAAAACATGTTATCATTGTACAGAAAAATTGTAACCTGTGAAGAAGCAATACTTACCAGTGGTTTTGGTTCGTCGATGCTTGAAATATGTAATCAGAAAAAATTATCCATTGAGGTTTTGCGGATAGGAATCCCTGATATATTCATTGAAACAGGTTCAAGGGAAGCACTGCTGAAAAATTTTAATCTCGACAAAGAAAATATCATTGAAAAGGTGAAAAAATTTTATGAAAATGTCTAATATCTCTATCATTGAAAATCCAAAGGTTCCAGACATATCTGGAATAAGAAACAATCTTGAAAAAATTGTTCAAAAAATGGGTGCTAAAATTGTTCCTTGCTGTAAAAATACAGAGATTCTCATTTCACTCGGTGGAGACGGCACTGTTCTAAAAGGATTCAGGATGTTGCCATCTTTTGATATTCCTCTTCTTGGACTGAACTTCGGAAAGTTTGGTTTTCTTACCATAGATTGCAAAGATATGGAGAAAGTGGTACAGGACGTGTTTTCAGGAAATTTTCGCGTTTCACCACGTATTTATCTTGAAGGGCACATCGTTTCTCCGTCAAATAAGGCAACATTTGTTGGAAGGGCTTTGAACGAAATGGTAATATTCAGAAAAGACATAAGAATGGTTGAATTTGAATTAACCCTTGGTTCCACAGTTTTTTATTTCAAAGCAGACGGGATGATAGTAAGTACTCCAACGGGATCTACTGCACACGCTTTCTCAGCAGGAGGACCCATTGTCTTCCCGGAAGTCAGATCACTAATAATCGTTGCGTTTGCGCCCTTTACCGCTACATGGAGAAACTGTATATATGAAGGAGGCAGGGTATTGCTTAAACCCTCCCGAGATTGTGACATTATTATTGATGGTCAGGAAAAAATAAACCTACCAAAGGAACAATTACTTGAAATTCAACCCGGTCAGGAATCATTTAAATTAATGGTCCCTGAAAACTGGGATTTCTGGAATACATTAAAGGAAAAATTCTCATGGGGAAAAGGTTTAGTGTAAAAATCAATAAAAACAGATGTAAAGGTTGTGGGCTGTGTATTGAAGTTTGTTCCCAAAAAAATTTGATAATTTCAAAACTATTCAATAAATTCGGCTGCCATTTCGTTGAAGTAATCGACAACACAAACTGCAATGGGTGTAAGAAATGTGCTATTATCTGTCCGGATGCAGCCATTGAAATCTTTTATGAAGAAGAAACACCCAAAGAAAACACAAATAACAGGGAGGATAAATGAAAATCGGAGTTATTCCTGATTGTTTTAGAATACCAATAAAACAGGCGATAAAAAAAGCAGCAGAATTAAATCTTGATGGCGTGCAACCTTATGCTACCAGAGGAGATCTTGCACCTGAAAATCTCACGAAAACAGGAAGAGATGAATTGAAAAAGTTTGTATCTGACCTCGGTCTTGAAATATCAGCAATCGTCGGAGATTTTGGTGGACATGGATTCACTGACTCAAAAACGATTGATTGGCGTGTTGGAAAAACAAAAGAAGTTATTGATCTTGCTGTGGAGATTGGAGTTAACATTGTTACGACCCACATAGGAATTGTTCCTGAAAATCCAGAAGCACCTGAATGGAAAATTCTTCTGCAATCTCTACCAGAAGTTGGAAACTATGCATCAAATAAAGGTGTTGTTCTTGCCACAGAAACAGGGCCTGAACCTGCAGAAGTTTTGAAGAAACTGCTTGATCAATTAAACAATCCTGGAATCAGGGTAAACTATGATCCCGCAAATCTGGTAATGGTCGCAGGGGATAATCCTGTCAAAGGAGTACATATCCTAAAAAATTATATCGTACATACGCATGCAAAAGATGGTATAAAATTGCCGGATGAAAATGGAAAAAAGAGATGGAAGGAACTTCCGCTTGGAGAAGGAAATGTAAATTTTCCTGAATATCTGAAAGCGATGAAAGATATCGGATACAGTGGATTTTTTACGATTGAGAGAGAAGTCGGTGAAAATCCTGAAGCAGACATTGTTAAAGCAAGGGATTTTCTTAGAACGCTTGCAGAGAAGTTGAATTATTAATATGAAGAAAACAAGGAAACCATCTGTCAGTGGTTACTTTTACCCTGGTAATAAAAGCAAACTTATCAGGGATTTGAATGAGTATATTGTCGCCGAAGGAGATAAACAACATGCAGTCGGAGCAATCTGTCCTCATGCAGGATACATATATTCAGGTAAAACAGCAGGCAGGGTTTATAGTAGAATTGTGCCACCTGATACAGCAATCATCATAGGACCGAATCATCATGGATACGGAGAACCTTACGCAATTGATGACAATGACTGCTGGGAAACCCCGCTTGGTAATGTAGAAATAGACGATGAAATAAGAAGTTTGCTCCTTGGAAAAAGCAGATATCTGCAAACAGATTCAACTGCTCACATGGCTGAGCATTCAATAGAAGTTCAGGTTCCCTTTTTACAATTCATTAATCCTGATATAAAAATTGTTCCAGTGGTACTTTCCAGTTATCATGACGCAAACCCATGGTATGAAATTGGATACACAATTGGTCTTGTACTCAGTGAATACAAGAAAAAGGTGTTGGTGATTGCCAGTTCTGATTTTACCCATTATGAACCAGCAGAAGATGCAGAAAAAAAAGATACACTTGCCATTGGTGCGATTTTACGACTTGATGCAGATGAATTTTTGAACATAGTGTCTAAACATGATATTAGTATCTGTGGATTCGCGCCCATAGTAACTGCAATTACAGCAGCAAAAACTCTGGGTTCAAAAAAAGGCGTACTCGTTGATTACTCACATAGCGGTCAGGTTTCAGGAGATTTCCAGCAGGTTGTAGGATATGCAGGTATTATTCTTGACAAAAATTAATATAGCATTATAATTTTATCCAGTAAATTTTGCAGGCGCCCGAAGTGGGCTTAATAGGGAAGTCTGTGAAAATCAGACACGCTCCCGGCGCTGTAACCTGGCTCATCAAAAGGTGAGCAAGTTTGAGTCTGAAATACCACTGTCGGTAACGATGGGAAGGTAGATCCAGATATCAGGAAGTCAGAAGACCTGCCTGCGAAACGGTGTAACGTATTCCTGCGGAGTTCAGGAATCGTGAAAGGGTGAAGAAATCAGGGTGCAGCCCGCCGTTTGGCGGGCTTTATTTTTGCCTGCATAACAGGGAGACGTCATGAAGGTAGAAAGAAGTAAAGGATTTACGTTAATAGAATTGCTTGTGGTAATTGCGATTATTGCAATACTGGCAGCAATGTTGTTGCCAGCATTGTCAAAAGCACGGGAAAGAGCAAGGGCTGCTGTCTGTATGGGAAATTTAAAACAAATATTTCTTGCATTCTCCATGTACGTTCAGGATAATGATGAGTTTTTCCCTCCTGCATATTACTATACTTTTTCTGGCGAAGTTGACTGGGATTTTGCTACTGATGATTGGGTCAACTGGAAACCAGGTATTATTGGAATTTATCTTAATGAAAAAGTGTTCCAGTGTCCTTCAAGATTTAAACTCAAATCCTTTGATAAACCTTTCACCGGCTACGCCTATAATGCCACATACATAGGCGGTGGTTTTTCTGCCTGGGATGGGCAGGCAGATTCTCCAGCAAAACTCAGCAGAATTCAAAATCCCTCCCAAACTGTGCTTGTAGCAGATAGCGCAATATGGTCAACGTGGACGAATGAAACAGTTGCAAATAACTATCTGAGGGCACCTGGAGATATTTATTATTTTGGTCCAAATGTGCATTTCAGACATAATGGAAGAGCAAATGTATTGTTTTGCGACGGCCATGTTGAGTCCATTGGCACAAAATACAATACAGACGCAAATGATAATACAATTGGAGACCTTTCGACAGATGCATCATTATATGACCTTGAATAATTTTCAAAACCGTTTGCCACTGGTATAATAACAATTATGAAAAACAAATTCTGGACATTGTTAGAAGAAAAAAAAATTTTGATTGCAGATGGCGCATGGGGAACAGAAATAGCAAAAAACCAGCAGATAAAATTTACATATCCTGAAATATTGAATCTGACGCATCCGGAAATAGTGAAAAAAGTGGCAGCATCCTATGTTGAAGCAGGAGCCGATATTATACTCACCAACACATTTGGAGCAAACATTTTTAAATTAAAAAAATACGGCGCAGACGACAAAATCAACGAAATTAACCAGAAAGGTGTTGAAATATCACGTAAAGCCGCAGGCGATAACATTGTTTTTGCCTCAATGGGCCCAACAGGTGAACTTCTGGAACCCTATGGAAATATCACTAAAAAAGAAATGGAAGATTGCTTTAAGCAACAGGCAGAAATACTCATCAAATCTGGAGCAGATGGCATAGTGATAGAAACAATGAGTGATATCAACGAAGCCCTGTGCGCCTTGAAAGCCGTAAAAAGTATTACAGATAGAACCGTAATTGTCAGTATGACATTTTCCAGAACCCTTAACGGGTATAGAACATTGATGGGAACAAGTGCTGGTGAATGCGCTATATTGCTTAAGAGGTCTGGAGCAGATGTCATTGGTTCAAATTGCGGTTCAGGTATTGAAGATTTTGTATCAATTGTTAGAGAAATGAACGCAGAAAACATCCCAATATGGGTGAAACCAAATGCAGGAATTCCGCAGCTAGTAAAAGGAAAAACTGTATATCCTGACACTCCTGAACACATGGCAGGTTATGTTCCTGAATTGATAAAAGCAGGTTCTTCAATTATTGGCGGGTGTTGCGGTACTACGCCACTACACATTCGCGAAATAAAAAAAGCCGTGTCAATGTATCTAAAACAATGACAAAAAAATTATTTCCTATTATTTTACTGACTTTGCCCTTAATGTTAGTGCAGTTGCTACAGGGAGCAAGCGCACAATATCCTTCACGCGTCATTTCTCTCGGTCCCTATGTTACAGAGAATCTTCTTCTCCTTGGTGTTGACAGTGAAATTATTGGTGTCACCATACATGAAAAAGATAACATAAAAAAAGGCAGAGAAATTATTGGTACTCTGCTTGATCCAAATCTTGAAGCAATCCTGAAATTAAGACCAGACATTGTAATAGCAAGCAAAGAGGGTAATCGTAAAGAAACTGTTGAAAAAATTGAAAAACTTGGTATCAGAGTAGAAGTCCTTGATGAGGTTACTACATATTCAGACCTTAAAAAAAATTTTTTGACCCTCGCCAGGATATTTGGTAAGCAAACTATTGCCAGAAATATCGTTTCTGATATAGAAAAGGAACTTAAACGTTATACCAGTCAACAACAAAAATCACAGAAAAAAATTTTCTGGCAACTTGGAACAAAACCTTTAGTAACCGCAGGAAGTAAAACATACTTCAATGAACTATCAGTTTATTCAGGATCAAAAAATATTTTTGACGATATAAAAACCAAATATATCACAGTCAATATAGAAGAAGTGATCAAAAGAAATCCAGAAGTAATTATAGCAATTGGAATGGGTGAAAACGAATATGTCATTAATTTTTGGAAACAATTTAAGGATATTGATGCTGTCAAAAAAAATAAAATTTTTCGCGTCGATGACTATATGTTTTGCAGTCCAACACCAGCAAGTTTTTTGCAATCAATAAAATTGCTAACAGATCTTTTAAACAATTGAAAAAGATATCTTTTTTGGTAATTTTTATTTTTGCCGTAATATCTTTCATTGTCTGCCTCTCTCTGGGCACAGAAAATTATTCATTCACCAGAACCATCAGAATACTGATGGACCTTAAACAATATCCATTTGAAAAAACGATACTAATGCAGGTCAGGTTGCCAAGAATATGGTGCGGATTTCTCACTGGTTCTGGTCTGGCAGTATCCGGTCTTATTTTACAGGCGATTTTAAAAAATCCACTTGCAGAAAGTTATACACTGGGCATATCCGGAGGCGCAAGTTTAGGAATCGCGTTCGGAATAGTATCAGGACAGATGATGGCTGTACCAATGTTTGCTTTTGTCGGGAGCGTTATTTCTATTATGATTATTCTTGCCACTGCGTCTTTAAGAAAGATGTCCTCTGGGACATTACTGTTGCTTGGTATTATGCTCAATTTCATCTTTTCTTCATTCTCACTCCTGGTAATCACATTTCTACAAAAAGAAAGGTTTATGGAAGCAGTTGTATGGTTTATGGGAAACCTGAGCAGTTATCATCCAGAAACATTGAAAAGCGCTCCTCTGTTTCTTTTACCAGCATATTTTATTACATGGATATACTGGAAACATTTGAACATATTTTCTCTTGGTGAAGAAAAAGCGATCACACTTGGTCTGGACCCTGAGAAAAAAAGATATCTGTGGCTTATCCTTACAGGACTTATTACTGGATATTGTGTATCTCTTGCAGGCCTTGTGGGATTTGTGGGACTGGTAATACCACACACAGTAAGAATTCTGGTTGGTACAGACCATAAAAGAACTATCCCTGCAGCAATACTGGTTGGCGGAAGTTTTCTTATCATTGCGGACACCATTGCACGCACAATTGTCAAACCCATTGAAATTCCTGTTGGTGTAATCAGTGGATTTTTTGGAGGAATATTTTTTGTTTTGATACTCTTAAAAACTTCAAAAAAACAAAAATGGTAATTCTTGAACTTAAAAATGTCAGTGCACGGTATGGTAAAAAAGAAATCCTTCATGATATAAGTTTTCAAATGAAGAAAGGTCATTTTCTTGGAATTATTGGTCCAAATGGAAGTGGCAAATCAACGCTTCTGAAGACCGCGACAAAAATCATAAGGCAGTACACAGGAACCGTCTTTTTTAACGGAACAGACATAAAAACCATACCAGTCCATCAGTTTGCTAAAAATATTTCGTTCTTACCATCAGACATTGAAATTGCTTATCCATACACGGTTAAAGAATTACTCATCATGGCAAGATATCCTTTCACATCGGGTTTTCGTAATCCCACATCAAGAGATATAGAAATAGTAAATGCAGTAGTCAAACAGATGGGACTGACTCAATTCATAAACAGAACGATTGTTGAAATGTCAGAAGGAGAGAAACAAAGAGTACTTCTTGCGCAGTGTCTTGTTCAACAACCACAACTGGTTATATTTGATGAACCGACTGCTCACCTTGATATTGGTTATCAATTTTCATTTCTTGACCTCTTGAAACAATACCAGGAAAATTCATCTCTTTCTATTCTTGCTGTTTTACATGATTTAAATCTGGCTTCTCAGTATTGCGATGAACTCGTAATGCTCAATGAAGGTTCAGTTGTGAGTGCAGGGAATCCACATGAAGTGATCCAATACAAAATCCTGGAAGAAGTTTATCGCACAAATGTACTGGTATATCCTCACCCCATTTCAGGAAAACCCTATGTTTTTGGAATTCCAGTATCATGGAAAAACTTGACAAAAAAATAATCATCGTATTTAATATGCCAGTTTAACAATAATTATTTCAACAGGAGAAAAATATGAAAATCGCAATCCAGCTTTACACAATAAGAGAATATTTTGGTTCTCAGGAAGAGCTTGTGAAGGCAGTAAAAAAATTAGCAGATATCGGGTACAAATATGTAGAAACCGCAGGTACCGCAAATCTACCACCAAAACAGTTCAAGCAAATCATGGACGACGCTGGCATGACCATTTGCTCAAGCCACGTTGGGGTTGATGCAATTTTGAAAGAGCCAGAAATAGTAGTTGAACAGCAATTAATTCTCAATGCACACTGTTGCAATGCCAGCTGGCCAGGGGCTGAAACAACGAATATAGATGGTATCAAGAAAACAGCAGAGAAAATCGCAAAAGCGGCAGAAGTTTTGAGAAAAAATGGATTGATACTTGGATATCATAATCATGGGATGGAATTTTCAAAATGTAATGGTAAAACATGGCTTGAAATAATTATGGAAACTGCAAAGCCAGAAATACTTACTGCACAGATTGATACATACTGGGTGCAATATGGAGGAGGGGACCCGGCTTACTGGATTGATAGATATTCTCAACGATTGAACTCTATCCATTTTAAGGATATGGGAATGTCCACAGATAACAAACAATCCATGGTTCCTGTTGGCACTGGTAATCTCAACTGGACAAGAATTCTTGCTGCTGCAAAAAATTCAAGTGCAAAATACGCAATTATGGAAATGGATTTTTCACCCCTTGTACCTCTGTGGGATTCCATAGAGATGAGTTTCAAAAACATGAAAGAATGGGGTCTTGAAACTG
Source organism: bacterium (assembly GCA_035392545.1). Taxonomy (GTDB): domain Bacteria; phylum Ratteibacteria; class UBA8468; order B48-G9; family DTJG01; genus DTJG01. The sequence continues at coordinate 1,204 of DAONMJ010000030.1, read as the reverse complement.
ACTGAATGTTAGAACGGTTTCAACATTTGCAAAACGGCACCACAAACATCTTCTATTGTGACATCATTCATGCAGATGAATTCCCTTTTGCATTTTGATTCCACAACACAGGGAAAACAATCTCTTTGAGTATGAAGAACAATATTTCTGTTACCTATTGGGCCATATCTCTGCGGATTACCAGGACCGAAAATTGCAATCACAGGGCATTTCATTGCAGAAGCCAGGTGCATCGTTCCAGTATCGTTGGTAATTAACAGTTCTGAACAGGAAAGAAGATACGCCAGTTGTCGGAATGTCGTTTTTCCTGCAAGATTAAAAACTTTTAAATCATTGATTCCTTTTTTGATAGCCCCGGCAAGATCAGATTCTTTATTATTCCCAACAATAGCGACGGTAGCATGATAATTTCGAACAATATGTTTCCCTACCTCTATAAAATTTCTCTTATCCCATCTTTTCTTTTCAAACGCTGCGCCCGGATTCATTACAACAATTTTTTTGCCAGTATCCATCAACCCAAGATTTTTAAAAAACTCAAAATGCTGCTTGATTTCACTGTCAGTCAATGGAAAGTACAGTTCCACCTTATCACACTTTCCAAAATATGGTTCAAAAAATCTCAAAGTCCTTTCAGCCTCGTGTAATGTAAATTTGTCTGAGAATAATTCTTTTATAAAAAATGTCAGTCGGTATTTACTTCTTAACAAAAACGGAATAAAAGAATTTCTGAAATCAACCACAAGATCATATTTCTGATTTCTCAGCATTTTGATGAGCGTCATAATACCGGTTTTCTTATCCCAGACATAAAAATCGGAAAAAATTGGATTACCCTTTGCAAACTCAATGGCCCTCGGTCCAATAACTATGAAGAATTCAGCACTCCAAAGCGCGTCACGCATCAACTTAATTGCGGGTGTAATTAAAAGATTGTCTCCAATAGAACTCAGGCCCACAATTAACACACTGTTGATTGTATCTTTCTTCAATTTTCTCTGAAACATTGGATATTTCCTCTCTTCAGGTAAACTATGATAACACAATTTTTGACATTTTGTTTCTTTTTCAGTAAAATTATTCCCTGCACATATGGGCCGCTAGCTCACCCGGCAGAGCACCGCCCTTTTAAGGCGGGGGCAGCAGGTTCGAGTCCTGCGCGGCCTACTTTCTCTCTCCAATCTGAAAGCAGGACGAGAATTGG
>DAONMJ010000029.1:0-17341 GCA_035392545.1 bacterium | reverse complement strand
ATGAGACGCGGTACTATGGAAAAATCTCTATCAATAAATTGTTTCAAAAATGGTGCTAATACTGCTTCTGTTTTTCCTGAACCACTTGGTGCTTTGATTAACAGTGGTAATTGCGATTGATTTATTTTATTCCATACTTCATTCTGGAACTGGTAGGGCGTTTCTATATTGAAATAGGTCTTATAAAAATCTTCCGATGAAATAGGCATGCTGTATCCCATTTATGAAAATTTGTGATTGAATCAATAATTTCGTTTGATTGTCTTGCAAGGCAGGCGTTAATTTAAAAAAATGCCAGAATTTATGGGGCTTCATATTTTAATTATACCATAAATTTAACTTTTGCAAGTCTTTACGATGCTTTTTCAGGATTATGTTTTCAGTTGTTCTAATGTTTGAATAATCCAGGCATCAATCTTACCGTAGTCCTCGAAACTCAAAATGGCTCCAAGAAAAAGCTTATAGGATTGACCGGGAAACTTTTTTTCAAAATCCTGCTCTATTTTTCTGGGGTCCCATCTGTGAATTTTGTACAGATATGCCAGATCAAAAATGTCTCTCGGGTCAATCCGTCTACCTGCAACATATATTTTGTTCAGAAGCAGGTCATAGTCAGAGGCAATTCGTATTCCTTGAAATTTTTCAATTCTTTCTATGTTGGCGAACGGAAAAAATACAAAAGAAACTTTGATGTTCTGAATGAAAAAATCAATATTGTCTGGAAATTCTTCGTATCTCTGTATTTTTTGGCCTTCAGTTAACTTTTTATAAATGTGTCTGAATGAAAAAGTGTGCTGGTTAAAAAAATCAAGGTCTTTGCTTTCTCTGTGTTTGTGCCGCAACATGATTGCTGTTCCACCAGCCAGATAAAAGCGTGGAAATTCTTTTTGAATTTTCTGTGCCAGTTTAATGAGTTTCATTGTACCAGTGGTGTACCCAGTATTTCACCCCGCGTTTTATTCCAGGGTATTTATTGACAATTTTGAAAGTTTCTTCAGGATAAAGAGTATAAATTTCCTTGACTTCATCAAAATTTCCATATGTGAGGACACGAAGTATGACTTTTTCACATGGCGCTGTGCGTGAATGCTCCCACAGGTACCTCTGAAACTTCTTCGGGATATGAACGTTGTGCGCGAATTCTGGTTTTATCCTTTTCAATCCTTTATTTATGGAAATATTCTGGGCGACGGATTTTTTCTCCATGTATAAATTTTATACCATGAGTCATTTGTTCTCAAACGATATCTCGTTTTAGCCATTGATATTCAATCTTGAAAGTAAAAATTCCATATGCTGGGATTTCCATTTGAAGTTTATCAGTGCCTTTGATGTTTGCCACCAATGTTTCATCAAGAAAAACACGGGTGATTTTGCGGACCTTTTTATGAAACAAAATGGCACACTTCTGTTTTTTCCCGAGCATTTCAACAATGCGCAGAATGACTGATTTTCCGTCTGTTGATGGCTTCAGACAAACAGGAACAACATTCCCTTTGATTTCAAAGAGAGAAAATTTTTTCTCTGCCATTGCGTCTGTTTCCATCGCCACAACAGGCAATGTAAATTCAGTGGCAAGTTTTGTGATTTCAACAGGATTCAGTTTCCCAAAGAACAACCTGTATGAAATTTCGTGTCTGCCAGTATCTGATTGAGCGTCTGGCTCATAGGCATTTCTCAACAGTGTAACAGAGAGTGTGTTTCCATGCGCATTGAACCCATGCCTGTTTTTTGTAATAATGCCAGCCCAGTAATTTTTTTCTTTCATTGCTGCCCATCTGAGACCAGGACATTCCTGACCCTTTTTTTCTCTTTCAATACATCCAAATGGTATCTCATAATAAGCAGAAGGATTTTCCATTGAAAAAGGAAAATTTGTTCTTATCATTGGTACACCGCATTGTGAGCCACCAATCTCATTCCAGTCAATCAGTGTTTCAAAGTCAATGTAAGGAAAATCAGGATATAAGATGGTGTTTTGAACAAGTGTGGAATTTTTATATTTTCTTTTCACAGAAAAAATTATCCTGAATGGTTCACTGATTACTTCGCTTGCGTTTATGTTATAAAGGTTTTCTGTGCTCATAATGTTTCCAATAATCCAGGCGCTCATACGATGGGGTTGCTCGTAATGGACAGAAAGCAGATTACTGGAAGTTTCTGCCCACCAGGACGATGGGTCTTCTCCAATGGCGCTTTTTGCAACAGAAAGGACAGGTTTTTTATTTATCTTGTCATAGAGAGATTTTATTGTACCAGTGCTGCTGTCAATGGTAATGTGGTAAAAATCTGTTTCCCATTCGTACTGAGAAACTTGTTTTACAGACCTTTTTGAAGATTGCTTCATATTATTGAGATTTGTTGTAATATAGCCAGAGCCAGGCACTTTTTCAACAAGGTAGTATCCTTTTTCTGAGTCAACTTTTACCAGCGCAGCCCTTTCCCATGGGCAGGGATTGAATATCATCAGGGATTTTCCACCTTTTTCTGGTATCTGCTTGCTATACTTTTCTATCATATTTCTGGCGTCAGCAATGGCACTATTACCAAGTGCTACTGAGTATGTATACGATGATTTGATTGCTGAACCGCACAGGATATCGTGAAACTGGTTGAACAAAGTTTTCTGCCAGAGTTCTTCAAGTTTTTTCATATCCTGGTCTGGAATTCTACCGCCCTGTGACAGAAACACAGCCATTGCGCTTTCAAGAACCAGTAAAATATCTTCACATTTTCTGTTGGCATCTTTAATGTCAGAATGCGTTGTGTAGCAACCCTCAAAAATTGTATTCAATTCTCCCTTTACAACAGGTAGTTTTGCTTTATATTTTTCCACTGCTTTGAAATATCGTTCCACTGTGGAAAACACCAATGACGGCATGACGGGTTTTGCATGCATTCTCACTTTCATTCTGTAATCTCGTTTTGTTGGACCACCACCATGGTCTCCAACTCCATAGGGAAACATCATGTGCGGTACTTTTGGCACCAGACCGATAAACTTCATCAACACCGGCACAATCCTGTCAGGCGAAATCCAGTTATTGTAGACGGCTTTGTAAGACAATAGTTCTTTTCCATCAGGACCCTTCCATCTGTACAGTGGATAGTCCTTGCCGCATCTCATGTGAAAGTAATACTTAATTCCTGCATCAGCACAAATTGAGGGCATTGTAGCAGGATGTCCGAAAGTATCTGGACACCACATGACAGGCGAGAGATTGCCAAGTTTTTCCTGTGCATATTTTTTTGCGTAAATAATGTGACGGACAACGCTTTCTCCGTGGACAAGGTTTAAATCGTTTTCAACCCAGGCATTTGCTGTTACTTCCCATCGTTTTTCTTTTATCTTCTGCAGCGCAAGTGAAAATAATTGGGGATTTGTCTGCTCCACGATTTGATAAACATGTGATTGGCTTTGAGAAAAGGTCAGTTCAGGAAACTGTTCCATCAGTGATACAACCGACGCAAAGTCCCTGATACAAACATCCTTTGTGTTTTCATAATCCCATAACCAGTTCATGTCTATATGTGAATGCCCGATGAGATGGACTGTAAATTTTTTTGCGATAGGCCTGAAAGGTTCAAGAATTGTTTCTGCCTGTTTTATTTGCTCCAGAACAACTTTCCATTTTCTTTCTCTAATGTCTGAGATGTTAATGCAGCCCAGAGCAGATTCAACAGCATTTTTCAGTTTCTTATCCCGTCTTGATTCTGAAATGGCAATGGCAAAACCAAGTTGATATCTGATGGACATCAGTTCGAAAAGTGTTTCTTCAAGAGCATCTATGTACAACACCGCATAGAGGCCTCCATGTCCATCTCCTTTTGGTGCTTTGAACATAATCGTATGGGTAGTGCCTGGCACTGCGTTTTCGATAATTTTCAAGGGGTCAGGCCGCATGTCTGCCCAGTATTGCTGAGAGTAAATTTCTTTATCATCAACAAAGAGTGTGATTCCAGAAGGAAATATGAATTCAATTTTGATGTCAGAGCCGCCACAGGGTATGCCTTCAACTTCAGACGGAACAACAATTTTGTACCGTAAGAAGGCAGTTCCCTCAGCAGTTGCCCAGCTCGGATCCTGTATTGTTTTCCACGCTGACTCATCAAACCTGGCTGTGTTTCCTGGTTCATTTACCTGCTGAAATTCCCATGTTCTTAGCCAGAGATACTGACGGACTGACTGGTAAACGCTGTCTATTTCTTTTTCAATTTCAGAAAAACTTTTATTGTTCATATATTCCTCCCGAAGTTTAGACGAAGTTTTCCTTATTTTATCAAAAAGTGTCAGCAGACGAAAATTTATATTTTTTTTAAATGTCGTATAATACTGACAACTTCAAAAAGGAGCAGGATGTTTGACTACAATCTATCAATATGGGGCTGGTGTCTTCTTTCGCTGGCAGGGATTTTTATCGGCGTATCAAAAACAGGTATTCCTGGTCTTGGAATGCTATCTGTAGCAATGGCTGCGCTTGTGATTCCTGCAAGATTATCAACAGGTGTGATTCTTCCGATGCTCATTCTCGGAGATGTTTTTGCAGTGGCATATTACAGAAGACACGCAAGGTGGAGGTATTTGATAAAACTCATACCATATGCAGCGGCTGGAATCATTCTGGGCTATCTTGCTCTTGGTAAAATGACTGACCAGCAATTGCGACCCATGATAGGGTTTATTGTTCTATTACTTTTATGGTTGAATGAGGCAGATATTCTCAACAGATTTAATATTCCTGAGAGATGGTGGTTCGCTGCTGCGATTGGATTGAGCGCGGGTTTTACGACAATGATAGCAAACGCAGCAGGTTCCATTATGATTATTTACCTCCTTGCCATGCGGCTTCCAAAGCAGGAATTCATTGGTACAGCTGCCTGGTATTTTTTTCTATTAAACTGGTTCAAGGTGCCTTTCAGTGCAAGTCTGGGGCTTATTAACCCTGATTCTTTGCTTCTGAATCTAAAGGTATCACCTGCAATTATCGTTGGCGCTATTTCCGGGATTTATCTGGTGAAGATTATTCCACAAAAAATGTTTGAGAACATCATTAAAATTCTTACAGTCATTGCAGCAGCAAAACTTATTATTGGTTAGGATGAAAAAATATCCATCATTTACACTTTCACCTTAATTTGCATGGGGAAAAATAGCAGGTATAATTAAACTTGAAAAGTTTACTATTACAGGGAGATACCATTAAAGGTTTGATACTGCTGGGTGGATTTGGAACGAGATTAAGACCATTTACATTGACAACTCCAAAATCTCTTCTTCCTGTTGCCTGTGTACCTTTGATTTATTATCAGTTTGAACTGCTTTCAAAACATGGCATTAACAGTGTGGTGCTTGCTGTTAATTTACATTCCAGAAGACGCAGGGAACTTTTTTCAATGGCAAAATCTCTTGGAATAAAACTGTACCTGTCCTGTGAGAAGAAACCGATGGGCACAGCAGGCGCAATAAAAAACGCAAAGAGATTTCTGCAGGATGGACCATTTTTTGTATTCAATGGAGATATTCTAACTGATTGCAACCTCACGGAAATGTTTCATTTTCACAAAAATTGTGGCGCTGATATAAGCATTGCAGGGGTTAAGGTTGAAAACCCCAATCATTTTGGAGTGATGATTTTTGACCAGAATAACAGGATACACAATTTTATTGAAAAGCCACAGCAACCAGTTTCAAACATTATCAATGCTGGCATATATATCATTCAACCTGATGTTCTTGATGAGATTCCAGCAGGCAGGGAAACTTCCATAGAAAAAGAGACATTTCCTCAGTTAATAGAAAAAGGAAGGCATGTTTCAGTGTATCTTCATTCTGGGTACTGGATGGATGTCGGAACAATTGAAAATTACAGGAAGGCGAACTTTGATGTAGTGGATGGCAAAATGAAAATTGAGTACAAAAAAGACCATTGTACAGTGTCTTCAGCGAAAAATGTTCAATGTGAAGGAAAGTTGAAAGCCGCAGACAGTGTGATGTTTGGTGAAAATGTCATTATCAGAGGAACAGTCATTATCGGAGACAATTGTTATATCGGAAATGGCTCAGTGCTTCAGGACGTGATTCTTTTTAAGGATGTTTTTATCAGGCAAAATTGTGTGATTGAAAATAGCATTGTCGGAAATTCTGTGATTATTGAAGAAAATTGTGAAGTAAAAAATATCGCAATCGGCGATAAATGTCATTTGTGTCCACACACCCGCACGATAGAATCCTGATATCATTTTTTTAGCGCTTGTAGCTCAACAGGATAGAGCGTTAGCCTCCGGAGCTAAAGGCTGTGGGTTCGACTCCCACCAAGCGCGATTCACTTCTCTGAAGGAGTCGAATGGAGCGAAGACGTATAGGTTCGAGCAAGCGAGAACCTGTGCGGCTGGTTGCCAATGCGATGAATAAAGAGCATTGTATGGCAAGCCTGCCGAGTCGGTGAGGCAGGGCGGATCGACCCGAGCCGTAGTGGGAGGCGAGGGCGCCGACTCCCACCAAGCGCGATGCTCTTTCCACATTTCCCGCTTTTCAAAATTCTTCTTTCTGTTCTCCCCCTTTGTAAAATCCCTTCTCTTGTTCTCCCCCTTTACAAAATCTCTCTCCTGATATCCCCCTTTATAAAATTTCCACTCACATTCTCCCCCTTTTCAAAAGGGGGAGAAAGGGGGATTTTGTGAAATCTCCCCCAGCCCCTCTTTTATAAAGAGGGGGATAGAAAAAGGGGTTATAAAGGAAGGAGCCCTGAAGTAAGAGGGGATTTTTACAAAGGGGAGGATAGAATAAGGGATTGTAAAGGAATTGGACCTGTAATAAAAACGATTTCAAACAAAAATCTGGGTTTTGATGTTAAAATATAAGGAACAGGAGGCACAATGAATGAGTTTGATGTTATTATTATTGGTGGAGGACCTGCAGGTTATCCATGCGCAATAAGATGTGCTCAGTATGGATTGAAAACAGCCCTAATTGAAAAGGAAAAAGTGGGTGGGTGTTGTTTGAATACAGGTTGCATTCCAACAAAGACATTATTTAAGATTGCAAGAACTATTCAAAAACCAAGAATTGATGGTATCAATGCCGAAATCTCTTTTGACTGGCAGAAAATTCTCAATCATGTAAAGACAAATGTTGTTTCACGATTGAATACAGGTGTTGGGATGCTATTGAGGGCTAATGGAGTTCAGTACATCCAGGCAGAAGCAAAACTGTGCGACAATGAGTCAGTTGTAGCGAATGGCAATTCACTTAAAGCAAAAAACATTGTGATTGCTACAGGCGCGCGACCAAATGTTCCTGCAATATTTTGTAACGACGAAAGAATTATTACCACTGATACAATCTGGAACCTTGAAAAACTTCCAGGGTCCCTTGCAATTATTGGAGCAGGTCCTATTGGATGCGAGTTTGCATCAATTCTTTCCTGCTTTGGAGTAAAAATTACAATTTACGAAATGATGGAGCAAATTCTACCAGGGAAAGATAAAGATATTATTTCAGTCATAGAGAAACAATTTGCTCAAAAGGGTATCCAGATAAAAACAGGGATTAAAATAAATTCCACTGATGCAATCAGCGAAGAAAAAATACTGTGGGCAACTGGAAGAAAACCAGATGCTACTGGAGCAGGCGAAATTGGAATTACTCTGGCAGCAGGAGGAATTGTTACTGATGAACGGATGAAGACAAACATTGACAACATTTTTGCTGCTGGCGATGTGACAGGTAGATGGCAACTTGCTTATGTTGCGACAAAAGAAGGAGAAATTGCTGCATCAAACTGCGCTGGAAAACATGAAGCGATTTCTTATGAAAATATTCCAGAATCAATTTTTACAATTCCTGAAATTGGATGCATTGGTTTAAGTGAAAAACAGGCACTGGAGAAACAATTGAACATAAAAACTGGTATATTTCCATATCAGGCGCTTGGCAAGGCGCATGCATCAGGAGAAACTGTGGGACTGGCAAAGGTGATTGTTGACACTGATTCCCATAAACTTGTCGGCGTTCATATCGCTGGTGAGGCAGCCACAGAGATTATTCATGTTGCATCCATTGCGATGAGTGCTGGCATGACAATTGAACAAATGCTGAGGGCATACTGGTGTCATCCAGTATTTTCAGAAATCTTGATGGAAGCACTTCTTGTTTGCGAAGGTCATCCCATTCACATTCCCAGACCAAAAAAATGAATAAGTTTCCTGATTGGGTAAAGAAAAAGATTGTGGTTGATGAACATTACGAGGAGACAAAAGCCATCATCAAACAATACTCACTCCATACTGTTTGCACAGATGCCAGGTGTCCCAATATTTACGAATGTTTCAGTAAAAAATACGCAACATTTATGATTCTCGGAAATGTCTGCACCCGTGCTTGCAAATTCTGCAGCGTCAATCACAATCAAAAGCCGCAACCAGTTGACCCACAGGAACCAGAGCATATTGCGCGTGCAGTACAACAACTGCAATTGAAATATGTTGTGATTACTTCTGTCACAAGGGATGACCTTGATGATGGTGGAGCAAAACACTTTGCTGATTGTATCAGGGCAATCAGAAAGTACAACCCACAGACAAAAATTGAACCATTAATTCCAGACTTCAAAGGAAACACTGCCTTTCTTGAAGTCGTTCTTGAGGCAAAGCCAGATATTCTTGCTCATAATGTTGAAACAGTCCCATCTCTGTATTCCATCGTGAGACCACAGGCAGATTATTCTGTGTCCTTAAAAATTCTGGAACATGCAAAAAAACAGGGTTTCTTAACAAAATCAGCCATGATGCTGGGTCTTGGAGAAACAGAGCACCAGATACTCCAGGTGATGAAAGACCTGCGCAGTATTGATTGCGATTTTTTTGTTATTGGCCAGTATTTGAAACCATCACCGGAGAGCCTTGATGTGAAAGAGTTTGTAAGACCAGAGGTTTTTGAGCAATACAGGGTCATTGGCGAAGAAATGGGATTTAAAAAAGTTTTTGCAGGGGTATTTTGCAGAAGTTCATATATGGCAGAACTTGCCCTGACTGAATAAATTACAATGAGAAAACATTTACACCTTTTTGCATTTTTTATGTTGCTTGTTGCATCAGTTTGCATTGCTGAAGAAAACCTTGTTGTCATCAGCCCGCACTGGGAAGGTGTGAAAATAGAGATTGAAAAAGCATTCAAAAAATACTATTACAACATTAAGCAAAAGGATATCAGGATAGAATGGCTTGACCAGGGTGGAACTTCTGATGACTTAAAATATGTTGAATCCCTTTTCAAGAAAAACCCACAGACCACAGGCATTGATGTTTTTTTTGGTGGCGGGCTTGACCCTTACTTACGATTAAAAGAAAAAGGGTATCTTGCATCCTGCAAAATTCCAGTAAAAATTTTGAAAGAAATTCCGAAAGAGTGTAATGGCATTCCAAATTATGACAACAAGGATTACACCTGGTATGGAGTGGTGTTAGCAAGTTTTGGAATACTGTGTAACAAAAAGGCGCTTCAGTTTTTGGGCGTATCCGAACCAAAAAAATGGAGCGACCTTGCAAAGCCAGAGTACTACAGCTGGGTAGGAACATCAGACCCGCGTCACAGTGGAAGCATGCATATGATGTTTGAAATTATCCTTCAGGCAAATGGCTGGGAAAAGGGATGGGAAGTTATTCTTGGAATTCTGGCAAATACAACCAGTATCCCAGCAAGTGCGTCGCAGGCAGCAAAGGATACGGCAATAGGTCAGACAGCAGTATCACTATCAATAGATTCCTATGCCCTTGCCCAGATTGAAGTCAATGGACCTGAAAACATGAGTTTTGTGCTTCCTGAAAGAGAAACAGTGATTAACCCTGATTGTGTCGGAATATTGAAAGGCGCTCCACATTTTGAAAATGCGACCATTTTCATTGAATTTTTGCTTACTGATGAGTGTCAGAAAATATGGATGTATCCAAAAGGAAGCCCAGGTGGGCCAGAAAAATACTCATTGAACAGGTTAAGCATAAAACCAGCCATTTACAAAGATTGCCCGATTCCTGTTGTCAATCCTTATCAGAAAAAACTTGACCTTGCCTTTGATTTCACGCTTGCTTCAAAAAGATGGGCTATTGTCAATGACCTTGCTGGAGTGTTTGCCATTGATTGCGCCTCTTATTTGAGGAAGGCATACAAAAAAGTGATAGACGGCAGGGCAGACAGAAAAATTTTCTTTGAAATTCCTGTGAAGGAATCACAACAGAACTATTTAATAGAAAACTGGAAAGACCCTGTTTTCAGAAACACATATTTGAACAAGTACCTGAAATTTTCTATAGAGAAGTATAAATCTTGCATTAAACATAAGTGAGTCCGTGGACCTGGTGCTTGTGGAAAAAATGTGAAAAATCGGGTAAAAAATAATCAGGAGAGGTGGCTGAGTGGACGAAAGCGGCCGACTCGAAATCGGCTTCCCGATTTATCGGGACGCAGGTTCGAATCCTGCCCTCTCCGTTCTTTCTTCCTCGAAGGATTCGAATTGAGCGAAGTCAGGCATTGCGAGCAAGCGCAGCAATGCCAGCGAATGGTTGCCGATGCGATGAATAAAGAGCATTGTATGGCAAGCCTGCCGAGGCGGTGAGGCAGGGTGGATCGACCCGAGACGTAGTGGGAGACGAGGGCGCCGAGTCCTGCCCTCTCCGCTTTTTTTCTTCCTTATCGTTTTACCCTTTACAAAACCACCTTTCCAAATTTCCCCCTTTGTAAAATCTCTCCTCTTGTTTTCCCCCTTTACGAAATATCTCTTTCTGTTCTCCCCCTTTACAAAAGGGGGACTAAGGGGGATTTCAGGAAATCTCCCCCAACCCCTCTTTTCCCTCCGCCAGTTTTCCCCCTTTACAAAAGGGGGACTAAGGGGGATTTCAGGAAATCTCCCCCAACCCCTCTTTTCCCTCCGCCAGTTTTCCCCCTTTTCAAAAGGGGGATTGAGGGGGATTTCAATAAATCTCCCCCAACCCCTCTTTTCCCTCCGCCAGTTCTCCCCCTTTTCAAAAGGGGGATTAAGGGGGATTTCAATAAATCTCCCCCAACCCCTCTTTTATAAAGAGGGGGGTATTATGGGATGCTTTTACAAAGAGGGGGGTAGTATGAGGTAATTTTACAAAGAGGGGAGGTAGTATGAGGTGATTTTATATAGAGGGCTGGTGTGAAGGGTTTTATAAAGAGGGCTTAATTAACGAGAAATTTTGGAAAGGTAGTAAACCTGAAAAGAAGCCCTGAAGCAAAAATTATTTTTTTAAATATTTCACACTTTTTACAAATTCTTTCACTTTCTCGTAAATCTGATCCCTGGTTTTTCTCATTAGGTCAAGTTGTTCATCGTAACCAATAAATCGCGAAGAGGGGTTTTTGATGTTCCAGTGCAACTTCTGTGTTTTATCAGTAAAAGCAGGGCATTTCACGTCCTCATTTTCATCGCACACAGTGATGATGTAATCAAATATCCCTGTATGGGGTATGAAGTGAAGCATACTTTTTGGAGTATTGCGAGAAATATCTATACCTTTTTCAGTCATGACTGTGACTGCCAAAGGATTGAGTTCTGTTGCTGGTACTGTTCCTGCACTGAACACTTCAAACTCGTCTCCTGCCAGATGTTTTAGAAAACCTTCAGCAATCTGGCTTCTTGCATCATTTTGAATACTGATGAATATGACACGGGTTTTTTTCTGCTTCACTGGATTTTCCCTCTTTTTCAATATAGAATACCATAAAAAGGGAGAAAAATGATTTTCAGAAAAAAAGCACTTGAAAAAATAAAACAAATTCATCGCCTTTCACTATTGGTCAACAAACAGAATCACAGGAAAAAACTTCTTCATCTTGCGAACAAACATATCATTGAAATTGAACAACTGTACTCAAAAAAAGACCCGCATGCTGACATTGAAACAGGAGATCTTGCTGTGTTATGTTTTGAACTCATCCTTGAAAGCAACAGAAATTTAGATGAAGTGCTTGAGAAGTGTTTTTCCCGGTACGAAAAAAAATTGAATATGCTTGCCGCACAATCTAAGGTTCAGTAATTTCAGGCAATCTTTCCTTTCTTTCAATTGTAGTTTTTTCAAGAATCACAGGACAGATGAGTCCTGTCAGGAGTATCATCAATCCACTGAAAATAAAAGTGGACTCTATAGAATACATTGAAGCAATCGCTCCACCAATCATTGGTCCTATTCCTGCTCCGAGTGAAGAGATGCCGCCTGCAACCCCGAAATTTCTTCCAAGAGATGCACGGCGGGTACCAAGGTGAATATGGGTATTAATGGTGGTAATGATGCCGCCTGCTGAAAGCCCGGCAGCAACTCTTAATGCCATCAGTTGTCCTGTTGTTTTGCAAAGAGACGTGAGCATTGTCAATATTCCTGTAATACCGAGCATGATTGCAAGAAGGATTCTGTGGTCTTTTTTTCCTGCAAGATGCCCTGCACCAATAGCCGCAAAAACACTCGCAATACCTGATGCTGCTATGATTGATCCAGCGATTGTTGCAATTTTTTTTGATGCAGGCGAAATTTTCTGAATAAAAATCGCAAGCACTGGCGAAAGAAACGTGGCAGCGCATTGAAAAAGAAAAAGTACTATCAAAAGAAACAGGATATTGTTTTTTGCGTTTGAATTTTTTTGTTCAAGTTCTTCTGCTTCCTGGTGTTTTTCTGGTTCCTGTACTCCAAACATAATCATACAACCTGCAATTCCAACAAGAATTCCTGAAAAATAAAATGTGTTTCTGTAGCCCCAGATGTCTGATAACACCCCGCCAATAAACGGTCCAACAGTTGCTGCAACATATACAGATGTTTGCATCAATCCAAGGCCAAAACCACTTTTTTCTTTTGGCAGTTTGCTTGCTGCAAGAACAATGGCAGCAGTCAATGTGCCAGTGAAAAAACCCTGCAGGATTCTTAAAACCAGAAGTTGCTGCACATTTTTCACAAAACTCATTGCTATCAGGATTGCAAAACCAGAAAACATCGCCCTTTCAACCATGATTTTTCTTCCAAACCTATCAGAAAGTATTCCCCAGAAAGGTGATGAAATCACCAGCATCAGTGGTCCTACTGTTTGAAGAAGGCCTGTCCATAGCGCTGCTTCTCCAAGGTCTTTTGCGCCAAGTTCCTGCACATAATAAGGAAGAAAAGGCAGGCAGAAGTGAAACCCTATCAATGAAATTGTTTCAGCAACCCAGATGATATACAGGTGTTTTTTCCAGTCATCCATTGTTATTCCAGAAGCGAGTTGATTTCTCCGATGTATCTTGCGTAAAAAGAAATGATGATTGATGCAACATACAGAGCCACAAGAAGATACACCACAACAGGCACAATTTTTAAAATTGCCTCTACTGCAAGGTTGACCTGGTTTTGAAGATGCCAGACGGCTTTATCAAGTGTCTCATCTAACCTGCCACTCATCTGCCCTGTTGCAAACATATCAAGAACAATCGGTGGTAAAAATACATTGTCTGCAAATGCCTCTGTTAAACCTGAACCATTTTCAACCCTTTGAAGGGCTCTGCTGACTTCTTTTTCAAAAATTTTGTTGCCAGAAGCGTCTGCGGCAAGTTTAATGGTTTCAGTAATTGAAACCCCTGCAGAATAAAGGCAGTTGAATGCCTGCAAAAATCTAATGACAGCGATATTCTTGAAAAGTCGACCAAACCCAAGTGGTAATTTGAAAGCAAGCGTGTCTCTGATTTCTGTCATCTCTGGTCGTGAAAGAACTTTGTATCCAAAAAAAATCCCAAAACCAGCGCCATAAATCAGAATAAACATTGGAATAATTCTTGCAAAAAAAGCAAACACAGATTTTGTAAAAAGAAGCGGGACAGCAGGAATAATGATGGCTGCGTGAAGAAGAATTGCAGGGTATATCATTCCTGCGACCAGCCGATATTTTACATCCTGCAATGATTCAAAATACACAGCAAGTTTTTCCATCAGTTCTGCAAGGTTTCCAGAAATTTCTCCTGCTGACATTGTTTTGATTTCAAGTTGACTGAAAAATTGTTGTTCTTTTGCCATTGCCTGAGAAAGCGTATCGCCTGTCAATATACCCTTTAGCAGTCTATCTGAGATATTTGCAATTGCAGAATGCTGTTTCATCTGGTTCAAAGCAGAATTGACAGGAATGCCGGCTTTCAGCATCACAGCCATCTGCCTGTAAAAGGTGGCTTTTTTTTGATGCACAGTCCAGAATTGAATGATGGAACGCTTTATTTTCTCGGGCCGAAAATCGCTGTGCCAATCCTGATGCATGTTGCTCCTTCTTCAATGGCAATGCGCCAGGAATCGCTCATTCCCATTGAAAGGATTTTCATTTCAACATTAGGTAGAGACAAAAGTTTCAAACGATCAAAAAGGTTTTTCGTGAGTGTAAAAAATGGTCTGACATTTTCAGGATTTTCAACAATGGGTCCCATTGTCATCAGCCCTTGCACAGAAATATTGGGCAATGTGGAGATTTCTTTAAGCAATGACTCAACTTCTTCAGGAAAAACACCTGATTTCTGTTGTTCTTCTGCGCTGTTCACTTCAATGAGCACAGGAATCTTTGTTGTTGCGTACTTTGAAATTTCCCTTGCAAGTTCAAAGGAATCCACGGTTTCAATGATATCAAAAATCTGAAGCGCCTTTTTCGCCTTGTTTTTTTGCAGGTGTCCAATAAGATGCCATGTCACAATTTTTCCAATGTCCTTGAATTTTTTCTCTGCTTCCTGAACATAATTTTCACCGATATGCGTAATCCCGCACGCAATCGCCTGTTTTATTTCTTCCACTGAACGGGTTTTTGTTGCAGCAATTACTGTCACATGTGCTGGAACTTCCTTCATAATTTTTTCAATGTTTTCCTGTATCATATCTTCTTACCCCTCCGTCTCATCGTGTCTTTCATGCTGATGGGCTTCACTGCCTTTTTATGCGCAGAATAAACAGAGATACAGCGCATTCCTTCAAAGAGTTTTTCCACTTCCTTAAACGATGTCTCAGAAATTGGTGCAACAGGGCTATCCCTGAGCGGCGTATTGAGATACACAATGTCTGGAGAAAGTTTTTTGCAAATTTCTGCAATTTGGACCATTTCTTTTACATTCTCTTGAATTGCCATCACCTGAATTGTAAAACAACCCTTGTACATTTTTTTGAAATCTGCTATGTGATTAAGGATGTTTTCCAGTTTAATACCACAACATGGCCGATTAACAATTTCAAAAGTTTTCTGGTTGGCTGCATCTATTTTGAACGAGACAAGGTCCATCACACACAGGTCCTGTTTCACAGATTCATCTGAGATTGTGGTACTATTGGTAAGGATTGCGCACTTACCTTTTTTGACCTGTTTTATCCAGTTTGCTACTTCCTTGAAATCCTTTGCAAGCGTTGGTTCGCCCCTACCTGAAAACGTGTAATAATCAATCTCAAGGTCTGGCAATTGTTTCAATTCTTCAATGATTGATTCTGCTGGCACATAAATGCTTCTTTCGCAGGTAAAAATCCCTGTTCTTCCGACCTGACAGTAGACGCAGTCAAACGAACAGATTTTTTTCTCCTGTGATAACTGGTCAATGCCAAGAGAACTTCCAAGCCGCCAGGAACTCACAGGCCCATAAATGTACTTGAAATTTTTTTCCATGTTATTTCCTTGCAGCAAGGTCGCTGCAGCCAGGTGCATCCATTTGTTTTTTTGCCATTTCAACAAGCCATTGTGGAAAACTTCCACCTGCATCTTTTACGGCAATGTCCATCAAATTTTTTACAACATTCGGGTATTGTGCAGCATAATTTTTTTTGAAGGTATCCTTTCCTTTTCTCCTGTAAAGAAGGATACCAGTCATATCCATTTTGAAATTCAACCACCACTCGGCAGTGATGACTGTTGGATTTGGGCCCCAGCCAACTGTGACATGGTCTCTTATTGGCTGATTTTTTAATGCCTTTTCAAGAAACGCAATGCCATCAAGAACTGGTAAATTTTTTACCTTTGCTGTATGAAGTATTTGCGCAGCAATGTCGTGATGCTGGACAAAAACATCACAGATTTTTCTTTTGTATTTTGCTTCAGGAAACCGTATCATCAAGGGTATTTCGTAAACCTCAGGCATAGAAGGATATCCCCGTTTTCCCATGTAAGACCTGTCGCCGATAGAATGGCCGTGGTCAGACGTCACAATCACGATGGTATTATCAAGCAATCCCATCAATTTCATACTTTCAATGAAAAACCCAAACCACCTGTCGCACATTGTTGCTTCACCACTGTAGTTTGCCTGAGTCCTTTTAAGAAGATAACTGCCAAGTTGCTGTTCAGAATAACCTGATTTTATCTGTTCAGGTCCATCTTCTTTGAGATACAACTTTCTGTAATACTGCGGCACAATCCATGGTTCGTGCGGGTCAAATGATTCAATCACAAGGAAAAACTTTTCAGCATCCTGATTTTGCTGAAGCCATTTTGCTGCCTCACGAAAGACCCGTGGAGCAAAAAATTCTTCTTCATTCGTCCATCTATCGTGCATGTTCATAATGCATTGCTGGATAAACCTGATACTGCCTTCTGTCTGCAAGTCCTCTGGAAGCCATTTATTAATCTCTTCTTTTGTTAATCGTGGTCCAGAACGGGCAGGGTCTGTTTCCTGTCCACGCAAAAATGTCCACTGGTCAAATCCGCGCCAGAAATTTTTTGACGGTTTGAACATATGATAAACATCTGATATCAATGTTGTGCGATACCCAGTTTCCCTTAAAATTTCTGCAACTGTTGGCTGGTCTTCTGGAATAGGACCCCATCCAGCAGCGCCAACAAAATCCCCTTTTAATCTGAAATCTCCATTGACAAACGGGTAAGTTCTTCTACCAGTATACAGGGCTCTTCTTGCTGGAAGCGTTGGCAGGGATTCAGGAAAGGCATTTGTAAAAACAACAGATTCTTGAGCAAACGCATCAAGATGCGGAGTAAAAACCCTGCCCCAGAATGGTTTACCATAAAAACCAATACAATCCTTTCTCAGAGAGTCAAAAACAACAAGCACTATGTTCATTGTTTAACTCCTGTTTGATAAAGACATCTGGACCAGTGATGAGAATTTTAACCCGAAAAACAATTGATGACAAATTGAAGTAAAGTATTTCACCTATACTGCTGCCCATTAAGGGGAAATGGAAAATAAGGTAGAATAGAGTGGTCTGAAAGGGGAATATACTGCTCCCCATTAAGTGGAGATGGAAAATAAGGTAGAATAGAGTGGTCTGAAAGGGGAATATACTGCTCCCCATTAAGTGGAGATGGAAAATAAGGTAGAATAGAGTGGTCTGA
>DAONMJ010000028.1:0-17574 GCA_035392545.1 bacterium | reverse complement strand
ATGCTTTTGCCAGAGTGGATGAGGTTGTGAGTCGTTCAATCTTTGCTGTCGCTGACCTGATAAACAAGCCATCTCACATTATGGACCTTGATTTTACTGATATTAAAAGGGTTCTTCAGAACGGAGGAAGGGGTATTGTCGGAACAGGAGTTTCAAAAGGAGAAAAGAAGACCGTAAAGGCACTCAAGGCAGCACTTGACGACCCTCTTCTTGGTGAAAAGGGAATTCAGGAGGCAAAAAATATTCTTGTCAGCATTATTGGTAGTCCAGATCTTACACTTCAGGATGTTGTTGAGGCGATGAACCATATTAATGATGTTGCACACATTCAACAGGTGGCGTTTGGTTTAAGCATTGATGAAAAAATAAATGACGAAGTCAAGGTGACACTTATTGCTACAGGGATTGAGCCAGGGAAAGAAGCAACCACCAGAATCACAGAGAAAACTCAAGAAGAAGAAGGTGTGTTTGGAGAAGTTGGAAAGGATGTTGAAATTCCTCCTTCATGGAGACGGCATACTCAAAACAAAGAGGTATCAGGCAGAGACGGTGAAATTTTTGATAAGGATTACTCAACTGAAGACATGGAAATACCCCCGAGTATGAGGAGAAAGAACAATGAAAACAGGAATCTGTAACGAAATTTTTTCATCGTGGAGTATTGAAAAAACGATTGAATATGTAAGTAAAACTGGTTATGATGGTCTTGAAATAGCGCCTTTCACTCTGGCAAATTCAGTTGACGAGATTTCAATGCAAAGAAGAGATGAAATCAGAAAAAAGGCAGAAAAACATTCCATTGAAATTATTGGTACACACTGGTTGCTGGTGAAACCTGAAGGCCTGTCAATTTCTTCTTCCGATTCAGGATTGAGAAAGAAAACATCGCAGTATTTTGAAAAACTTGTTCGGTTCACCTCTGACATTGGTGGAAAAATTATGGTACTGGGTTCGCCAAAACAAAGGTCAATAAGTCAAGGACAGACAGCCCGACAGGTGATTGAGTATTTCAAAGAAGTGATAATGCCACCACTTGAAATCGCAAAGCAAAACAATATCACAATATGTCTTGAACCGCTTGCGAAAAAAGAGACAAACTTTGTTAATACTGCAACAGAGGCACTGGCAATAATAAAAGAAATCAATCATCCAAATCTCAGGTTGATTCTTGATGTAAAAGCCATGAGTGATGAAAGCCGACCCTATTCTGAAATCATTTTTGAAGGTAAGGAATACCTTTCACATTTTCATGCCAATGATAAGAATTTACTGGGACCTGGTTCTGGAGATGTTGATTTTGGTCCAATTATAAAAGCATTAAAAGAGATTTCATACCAGGGATATATTTCTGTTGAAGTGTTTGACTTTTCGCCGGGTCCAGAAAATATCGCAGAAAAAAGTATTCAATACCTGAAAAAATTTCTCTGATTATTTAACCAATAGAAACATTGATTTCTGGCTTAATCAGTATTGATTGTTTGACAATACAGTTATTTACTGCTTCCATCACGCCTTTTTTATGTTCTTCTGGTAAACCAGGAATGGAAATTTTCACCTCAATTGTTGAAATTCTGTCCGGATTTTTGGTTTTCTCAAAATCAGCATCAATTTTCAGACCTTCTGCAGGAATTCTATTTTTTGTACAATAAAAAAGCGCATAATATCCCATGCAGGAAGCAAGACTTAACACAAAAAATTCTGGAGGCATGGGACCAGTATCTGTTCCCTGCAATTCTGCAGGTAAATCTATTGCAATACAGTGCTGTCTGATTTGTGCCTCGAATTTTAACCTGTTTGCCAGTTTTACTGTTATTGCTGCCATAATTCTCCTTTGTTTGCTGGAAATTAGGTTGCTATCATGATAAAATTGTACATCATAAAACAAAAATTGAAAATTTCAAGGAGAGACACATGATAAAAATTGATGTCTGTATAGATACTGTTTTCCCTGAATTAAAAGATGAGGAAAAAATTGAGAAAGTAAAAGAAATTGGTTATCAATGCGTGGAATTCTGGTTTCACGACAATAAAAATGTTGAAGCGATTGCAAAAGCACTGAAAAATTCTCAGGTCAAACTCAACAATCTTGTTGTAAACTCCCCTGATGGCTCACGAGGTGGTTCTCTTGTGAAAAAGGAAGACCAACAGACATATCTTGAAAGGCTAAAATACGTAATATCTATTGCAAAATCACTTGATTGTAACATGGGAATTACATGTACAGGTAATTCTATACCGGATTTATCAAAAAGCCAGATGATGGATAATATTATTGAAACATTGAGTATGGCGTGTGATATTCTTGAAAAAGAATGTTTTACTCTTGTGCTTGAACCATTAAATACACTTGTAAACCACAAAGGATATTTTCTTGACTCTGCAACAGACGCAGCAGAAATTATAAGAAAAGTTAATAATCAGCGTGTAAAACTTCTTTACGATATCTATCACATGCAGATTATGCAAGGAAATCTCTGCAGTTTTATTGAGAAAAACATCGATATTATTGGACATTTTCACTCTGCAGGAGTTCCTGGAAGACACGAACTTTTTGATGGTGAAATCCATTATCCCTTTATCATGAAACTGCTTGAAAAACTTGGTTACAAAGGATGTTTCGGTCTTGAATATATGCCTGCAATGGACGACCACGCATTATCTCTGAAGAAAACGCTTGAGTATCTTACAATCTGATATGAGAAGTAACATCGAGCGGATTACTTATTGGAAGCAACAGATGGAACCTGGTTATCAATTCATGCAAAATATTCTTTCATACCCTGTCCAGGAAAACAATGAAAAACTTTTGTTATTGCCTGAGATAGTGAAAAAACTGGTGTAAAAATAAAATTTTCATCTGCCCGGAGAGTAAAAGTATCAAAACCTATCTTCAGATTACGAGAAGGTCTTATAGAGAATTTTTTGCGCGCTGCAGAAGAAATGAATAGACGCGGCTGGATCATGAAAGTTGAGGATGCGTTCAGAACAAGAGATATGCAAAATCCCTTAAACAGACCAAGAAAAATATTTGATGCGATTATGAAAATTATTTTGTGGGAATGTGAAGGAAAAATCCCTGAACCAGAATTTATCTTCAGGCGGTTGACTGTGTTAATTGCAACCATACCAAAGATTGCCACACATATGTCTGGTAGCGCCATTGATATCTCTGTGGTTTCCATGAAAAATGGTAATGAAATTGATAGAGGAGCAGATTACCTTGAAATGAACGAAAAAACATTTATGGACTCAATCTTTGTTTCAGAAAAGGCAAAGGAAAACAGACGAATCATAACTGAAATTATGCAGGAGCATGGTTTTTATGCATATCCTTTTGAATTCTGGCATTACAGCAGCGGTGACGCTTTCGCACAATCTTTGTCAAAATCCGGTAAGGTTGCTGTATATTGACCAGTGGACCTTGTTGATGATTCAGGTACAGTAAGACCAATTGAAAATGCTACTGAAGTTCTTGTAAAGCCCCAACAATTACTGGAACAACTGGAAAAATCCATTAGAAGATTATTCAAGCCGTAGTTTCACCATTCTTATCCCTGAAACAGGGTATGCATTCCAGTGTTCAACAAAATTCTGGACATCATAAAAAACAAGCATTTCGTTTGTTCCAATGACCACCAAACCAAGATAGTCGCCAGAATCCCAGTATCTGATACACTTGTTGCCTGTATCCCCTCTCAACCTTGAATGCTCAGGCACGCCCATCAACCTTTGCGTATCAAGTTCCCATTCTTGAAGGTCAAAATGTCCCTGCCACTGGGTTCCTGTTCCAGAAGGGTCAAAAATAATGTGTTTGCCTGGTCTTCCATAAACAAGTACAAGGGTCCCATCATCAAGCACTTTACATACTGGCCAGACCTTTTGCGGCTGAATATCTGAGTCAACAAGTGTTAATTGAGTTGGCTTTTTCCAGGTAAGTCCGTTATCATGTGAATAAGTGTGATAAAGATAATCTCCTGTGCGTATAACAGTGTAAAGCCGTTTATCCTTCAATTGCACAAGGGTTGCTTCGCAATATCCTTCTGAAAAATTTCGGGCATATGCAACAATGGATTTTTCCATCCATGTTTTTCCTCTATCCTTTGATTCAAAGCATCCTAATGCATATTTTGATAATTCAGGGGCTTTTTTTGGATACCAGTATCCCAGTCCAATCAGGGTTTCATCTTCAAGTTCAATAATACTGGTAAAATATACTCCGCCAAGAAAAACATCAGATGCACCTGCTTCTTGTTTCCCTGTAACAAGATTAAAAAGTTCCCACCAGGGATATGTGGGATACGCACCGTGTTTTTGAAAAATTTCCAAACTTACTGGTTTGAAGGATGGGGCATAAATTTTTACAAAATCTTTTTTTACAATGCCATTGGGTTTTCCTGGGTTACTCCAGGCACCATAGGTAATGTATGCATCTTTTTCTTTTGCATCCTGAACCGCATAGGTATCCATTTCAAATAACGTGTTGTCCTTAAAACTATGAACTGTACTAACCCTTGGAACATTTGCAACTGGATGTTCCCATGTTTTGCCATTATCAGTGGACCTCAATCTAAAAAAAGGAGAAAAATGCGCATCATAGCCACATTCAATATAAAGCAGCAAACTGCCATCAGTATGCTTGAAAACAAAAGGAAACCATCGTGTGTCATACCTGACGCTGTGAATTGTTACAGGCCTTTCTGCAACAAATTTCATATACTCTCCTAAGTTTCTACATGTTTAACCGGCAGACCGAGCCACGATAGAGGCAATTTATTAAATTTGTAGTGGCAATTTACACTGTTAATATATTCCAGTACGTCCTTGTATTGCGGTTTTTTAAACCAATCATTCAAAACATACACATATTCGACTTTTAGACCTAGTGGAGTGACAAGCTTAAGATATTGTTTTCTTTTAAAATCACAGGTTTGAAGTTTTTCGTCCACTGAACCTGGTACCTGTTGATATTTCACCTCAATGATGAAAAGAGTTTCTCTTACGATGACAAGCAATGCATCGTCAGGCAGCAATTTTTTTGAGATCAATTTCTGCCAATTTATATTATTTTCACTTAGAAATTTGTAAAAATTATTTTTTCTGAAACAACGAGCGACAATTTCTCCTTCAAAAAATACGTAAGTACCAGCTTTGCCTGGTATCTGTTTTAATTGGTAACCAGGGATTTCTGAGAGCAAATGTTGTAGGTCCACCTTTTTTTCAAAATTCAGTCCTGTAGTAGTTTTTTCTCCACCTGTACCGTTCTTTTTCATTTGCACCTATCCAGAGGAATCTCGTTGGCAGCTGATTGAAGTATTTGTTTAATCCTTTTTATGGCAAGTTCAACAAAAGATTTTTCAAGTTCACAACCTACAAATTTTCTTTTCAGTTTTAATGCTGCAACTGCCGTTGTTCCACTACCCAAAAACGGATCAAAAATCAAGTCATATTCATTGGTACTTGCAAGAATAATTCTTTCGAGAAGCTTCAATGGTTTTTGTGTTGGGTGTTTGCCAAATAATTTTTCTTCCTTTCCCGGGGAAGGTATCCTCCATACGGTTTTCATTTGTCTCCCTCCGCTCATCTGTTTTACGATTTCATAGTTGAAGGTATGCTTGCACTTATTATTTTTTCCAGACCATATAATAGTTTCAGTTGAATGAGTAAAATACCTGCAGGAAAGATTTGGAGGAGGATTGGGTTTTTCCCAGGTGATATCATTAAGTATTTTCATACCTAGTTGCTGCATGGCAAAACCAACTGAATAGATTACGTGATGAGTCCCGGAAACCCAGATTGTACCGTTTGGTTTCAAAAGTTTCTGGCATCTTGAAAGCCATGCGATGTTAAAATCGTGATTTTGCTCAACTCCTCTGGACCTGTCCCACTCACCTTTGTCAACCTTTGTCATTTTACCGGCATGACACGTAATACCTCCATTTGATAAAAAATATGGTGGGTCCGCAAAAATCATATCAAAGATACCGTCTTGGAACTTTTCAAGCATTGTATCCATAAAATGAATACAATCATCTTGATATATCCAGATGCCGGTACACATATCAGAGAAAACAGGTGGTAAGGAAATCCCGGAAAATTTTATGTTATCAACCATATTCGTTTGTTTTGCAAAACATTGTTTTATAGTCGTATCATTATTATAAAACTGGGTTTTAATAGTTTCAACCTACGTGTTTTCCTGCAACGAAACCGGTTGAGAAAGCCGCCTGCAGGTTGAAACCACCTGTTTTTCCATCAATATCAAGTATTTCACCTGCAAAAAACAGTCCTGGTACGATTTTTGATTCCATTGTTTTTGGATTCACTTCTTTGACATTCACTCCGCCCCGGGTGACAATTGCTTCATCAAATCCCCTTAAAGAGTCAACGTTCAAACAAAAATTTTTCAAAAGGGAAATAAGAATTTTCCTCTGTTCTGCTGTGACCTGATTGCCTTTGATATCACCTGATAAAGTGCCCATTAACAGAAATTCTTCAATAATATTCTGAGGCAAAAGGTTTTTCATGATGTTTTTCAAACTTTTGTTGCTGTTTTTCTGAAATTCTTCAATCAATCTTTTTTCAAGTATTTTTTCTTCAAGTGCTGGCTTGAAGTCAATGATGATTTTTACCCCCTGTTTGTTTCTGGTATCTGCCAGATTTCTGGATAAATTAAGTATCGCAGGACCAGAGATTCCAAAGTGAGTAAAGATTGCTTCTCCAAATTCTTCCCCAATGATTTTTCCTTCAGACATTGCCTTTACAATAACATTTTTCAGTGTGATTCCCTGCCACTGTTTGATCCATGTTTCTTTCAGATTTATTCCGCACAACACAGGTACTGGTTTTATGATGGTATGACCCAGATTACGTACCAGGTTGTATCCATCTCCTTTTGAGCCAGTTTGCGGATAACTTTTTCCGCCTGTGGCAAGGATCACACTTTTTGCAAGTATTTCTCCTTTTTTTGAAATGATTTTGAAGATACCATCTTGCTGCTTTTCCAGTTTCAGCACCTTATTCCGAAACCATAACTGGACTTTATGTTTTTCAAGCATATTCCTGAAAAATGCCACAATATCTGCTGATGATTTTGTTGCAGGGAATACTCTGTGTCCGCGCTCTGTGTCCAGAGCCATACCATTTTCAGTAAAAAAGTTCATCAAATCAACATTGGAAAATTGTGAAAATGCATTTCGTAAAAAATCACCATTGTGGTAATACCGGGAAAATTCTTCTATTGAGATATCGCTGGTAACATTACACCTTCCAGCACCTGCAATAAGAAGTTTCTGACCAATGCTTTTATTTCTATCAAGAAGTAGAACCTTTTTTCCTTCCGTGGCAGCAGAAATAGCAGCCATGATACCTGCAGGTCCTGCTCCAATAATAACAAGTTGGTTTACCATTATGATGGTTTGATGTTGTACTGCTGTTTAATGTCTGAAATGCCTCATTCCTGAAAATACCATTGAAATGCCCAGTTTATCACAGGTTTCTATTACATCTTTATCTTTCAGAGAGCCACCTGGTTGAATAATGGCGCTGACTCCTGTTTTTGCTGCGACTTCAATACTGTCAGGAAAAGGGAAGAATGCATCTGAAGCCATCACAAGGGGAGAAATTTTTTCTTTGAAATTATCCTGCATTTTCATCACTGCAACCCTTGTTGAGTCGTATCTTGACATCTGTCCTGCGCCAACGCCCACAATTTGATTTGTTGTTGCCAGCACTATAGCATTTGATCTGACATACTTGCATATAATCATGGCAAATTTTAGTGCTTCAAGTTCCTCATCTGCTGGTTTCTTTTTTGTTTTCACTTCAAGCGTGTCCCAGTTTCCTTTGTCGTATGTCTGAAGCAATATTCCACCAGGCGCATTTTTAATTTCAAACTCACCCATGGGGAGATGCGGCATTTCAATCAATCTGAGGTTTTCCTTCTGTGAAAGAATGTCAATTGCTTCTTTTGAAAATGAAGGGGCTATTACGACTTCAAAGAAAATTTCTTTAATCAATGTTGCTGTTGCTACATCAAGGTCTTTGTTAATCCCAATAATACCGCCAAAGGCACTCAATGAATCTGTTCTCAACGCTTTTTCAAATGCTTCTTTGATGTTTTTCCCTTTTGCTGCACCGCAGGGATTGTTGTGTTTGATAATACAGCATGATGGTTCTTCGAACTCGCACGCTATTCTATAAGCACTTTCCATATCAAGAATATTATTAAAAGAAAGTTGTTTCCCCTGCAACTGTTTCCATTGAATTTGTTTGTCAGCGTATCGATACCATGATGCCTGTTGATGAGGGTTTTCACCGTATCTGAGCTGGTCAATCTTTTTATAATAAAATCCAATGGTATCTTCAAAAGAAGGTTGTTTGTTTTTATCAAAATATCTGCTGATAAGCCAGTCATAATAACTTGTGGTATGAAAAACCTCTGCTGCGCATTTTCTTGATGTTTCTTCGGAAATTCCCCCATTTTCTATTTCCTGCGCAATTAATGGATAGAATGACGGGTTAACAACCACACATACAAACTTCCAGTTTTTTGCTGATGCCCGTATCATTGAAGGGCCACCGATGTCTATATTTTCTATCAGTTCTTCGTCTGTTGCATTCTCAGAAAAGAACACCTTTTCAAATGGATACAGATTAACAACAACAAGGTCAATCTGTCCTATATTGTGTTGTGAAACCTGTTCAATGTGAGAAGGATTGTCTCTTTTATAAAGAATACCTCCATAAATGGCAGGATGCAGTGTTTTGACCCTGCCGTCAAGAATTTCTGGAAACCCTGTCAATTGTGAAATTTCCTTTACAGCAATTCCGGCTCCTTTCAGTGTTTTTGCTGTTCCCCCGGTGGAAACAATTTCCACTCCATTTTTCACCAGCACTTTCGCAAGATCAACAAGGCCTGTTTTGTCAGAAACGCTTATCAATGCTCTTTTAACCTTAATCATGAGAACCCCCCCTGTTAGAAGAAAAAAGTTAGTCAAATGACCATTGTTCAACCAGATTATCCGGGATTTCCTGAACAAACAATGATTTTCGGCAGGCAAAATTTCTTGGATCAGAAAGATAATAAGTAATGTAAAGGTCTTCTTTTGCCCTGGTGATTCCCACATAAAAGATGCGACGTTCTTCTTCAATTTCAGAATAATCATTGGTTGATAAATTGTGCGGAAAGTGATACGCGCACACCCCGATAATAAAAACAATTTTCCACTCAAGTCCTTTTGCCTGATGGATTGTTGACAGTATCAGGGGAGATGTTTGAGTGGTTTCTCCCCTGTAATGTTCCTGCAAACTTGTCTGGCTTATAAACTCTTCAACATTATTCCATGTGCTGGCAATTTCTTTCAGACCTTCGACATCTGCGATGCGCTGTTGTGAATCAAGATAATTCGTTTCAAGGTAATCACGATAAAAACTGTCCATAATAACGGTAATTTGTTGAGAGATTTGTTCTGTGTCTTTCATATTCTTAAAAATGTTCTTGACAATTTTCCATCCTGATTGAGCAGGCGCGATCAATTTTATTCCGTCAGAGGAAATAACTTCCTCAATCGTTTTCTTTTCCTTCATGATATCAACGATCTTGCTTCTTGATGATTTTCCAATACCCCTGATGAGATTAAGGATTCTGACCCAGGACAGCTCGTCTTTCGGATTGTGATAAACTCTGAAAAAAGCAATCACATCTTTTATGTGAGCCATCTCAAAAAATCTTAATCCGCCCCTGACCACATATGGAATGTTCAATTTGTTTAATTCAATTTCAATTTCAGCGGATTGATATCTTGATCTGAAAAGAATACCGATATCTGATGGCTTTACATTTTTCAGGAGTTGTTGAATTCTTCTTATAACAAACAAACATTCACTGTGTTTATCCTGACATTCCACAACAACAGGTTTTACTCCTGAATTTTTCACACTTTTCAGTATTTTCGGAAACTGATTTCTGTTATGGGAGATGACACTGTTTGCGAGATTTAATATCTCAGGGGTGCTTCTATAATTGGTCTGAAGGTAGAAAAATTTTGTGTCAGGATATATCTTTGGAAATTCAAGGATGTTTTGAATGGTGGCTCCTCGGAAACTATATATACTTTGGGCATCGTCACCCACAACCATGATATTTTTGTTTATGCGTGCCAGTTGGTAAAGTATTAATGCTTGCAGTCTGTTTGTATCCTGATATTCATCAACAAGTATGTAAAGTAATTTTCTGGATATTTTTTCTCCTGGCTCCTGCATTGAAAGGATTTTCAACCAGAATGAAAGAAGGTCATCATAGTCAACTACCCCAAGTTCTCTTTTTCTTCTTATGTATGCGTCGTGAAGTGATTCTAATCTGGAAATAATATGAGAAAAATGGGGGTATTGTGTCATTACCAGGTCTTTTATTGTTTCACTCGTATTTGCAGACAAGCTGAAAAATTCCTGAGCAAGTTCTGGTGAAATTTCCTTTTCCGTAAATACTGTTTTCGATACTTCTCTTACAATTGAAAGGGCGTCTTCTCTGTCAATGATAACGTAATTGGACGGTAATGAAGCATATCTGGTGTATCTTCGCAGAAATACATTTGCGACATGATGAAATGTGCCTGCGAGAATTCCTTCGGGCAATAAACCAAAATGATTTTCAATCCTTCTTACCATTTCCCTTGCCGCCTTATTGGTAAATGTCAAAAGGCATATTCTTGATGGTGGAATTCCCTGTTCAATAAGGTATATCGCTCTATAGGTAAGAACCCTTGTTTTACCTGAACCTGCTCCTGCAAGAACAAGGCACGGACCTTCTGCTTCTCTTACTGCCTGTGTCTGTTCAGGATTCAACAACTTATCGTACTCAAGACGTACGCTGGAATCGAGATTTTCATTGATTTTCAATGTACCTGCCTCACTGTAAGGTATAGAACAGCCATTCTCACTGCAATACCATTGGTAACCTGCTGCAAAATGAGAGAGTTTTCTTTTTCTGCACTTTCTGTTGATATTTCCAGTCCCCTGTTCATCGGTCCAGGGTGCATCAAGAAGAATTTGTTTTTTTGAAACTGGAACTTTTTGTAATCAAAACCAAAAAAATTTCTGTATTCTGCTTGAGAAGGGAAAAAGTTTTCCTGCTGTCTTTCCTTTTGAATTCTCAAAAGATATACAATATCCGCATTTTTCACTGCTTCTGCCACTGAATAACAGATGGAGACACCTGTTTGTTCAACCCCATGGGGAATCAATGTGGGCGGGCCACAAACAGTGACTTTTGCGCCTAATTTTGTAAATCCCCATATATTTGATCTTGCCACCCTGCTATGATAGATATCGCCAATAATGGCAATGTTCAATCCTGAGATTTTGCCAAAGACCTCTTTCACTGTAAACAGGTCAAGAAGTGCCTGCGTTGGGTGTTCATGACAACCATCGCCAGCGTTAATAACAGCCGCCTTAACGGCTTTACTGATAATCAATGGTGCTCCGGATACAGAATGCCTGACAATAAAACAATCAACCTTCATTGCTTCGATATTTCTTGCTGTATCCACTATTGTTTCTCCTTTGGATACACTTGATGTACTGACTTCAAAACTTAAAATATCTGCTGACAATCTTTTCGCCGCCAGTTCAAACGATGTTTTTGTTCTCGTGCTCGGTTCAAAAAAAAGATTCACGATGGTTTTGCCTCTAAGAGCAGGGACTTTTTTCACTGCGCGCGTGCTGACTTCCTTAAAAGAGCCAGCAGTGTCAAGAATAAACTCTATTTCCTGTCGTGAAAGTTCTTCAAGTCCAAGCAAATCTTTTCTTTTCCAGTTCATTTTATTTCTGCGATCACAACCTCTTCAGTTTTATCAACTTCTTTCAGTTTGACCTCAACAATTTGATTTTTTCCAACAATGACTTTAATGCCATGATAGTCTGCCTGTATCGGTAGTTCTCTGCAATTTGTTCTATCTACAAGAACAAAAAGTCGAATGACGTTTGGTCTTCCATAATCTATAATCTGATCAATTGCTGCTCTGATTGTTCTTCCTGTGTACAGAACATCATCTACCAGAAGTATCTTGCGATCGTCAGGGTCAAACATCAGTTCAGAACCAGATACCACAGGATGGCTTCCTATGGTACTGAAATCATCCCTGTAAAGGGTAATATCAAGAGATCCATAATCAATGTTACAGGAAACCTTTCGTTCAACCAGTTTCTTGATTCGTTCAGCAAGTATGGCACCGCGGCGTTTTATTCCGACAACCGCGATGTCGGGTCCCATTTCCTTGATTACCTGGTCTGACAGTTTTTCAAGGATTTTTTTGATTTCATTTGTTGAAAGGATTTTATTTTCCATATACTTATTTTACCCCAAAACCCGCAATTAAAAAACCAGTAGCAGTTTAAAATATCAATTTGTGATAAAATTCATATAACTGCTTCACAAATTGAGGAGGAATTATGACAAAACGGGAAAAATTACTCAGGTGTTTAGAACTTAACGGAGATGGTGAGATTTTTTCCAGTGTTTCAATTGCATGGACTGTGTGGGAAAAACATCTGGAATTTTTTCAGGAAAAGGTGAAAAAATGTCCGCATGTCTCAATTTCAGGGGGTAAAGATGAAACCCGTCGTGCAGGCAAAAAAGTCAGGGATAAATGGGGTTGTCTATGGATTTATCCTATGGATTATCTTGATGGACAGGTCATTGAACATCCTCTGGACGATTGGTCTAAACTCCAATATTATGTTGCGCCTGACCCTGAGGAATACACTGACTGGGAAAAGGCAAAAAAAGATGTTCAGGACGCAAAAAGCAAAGGTATTCTCGCATCAGGAGGAATTGACCATGGTTTCTTTTTTCTCCTTCTTACATACCTGAGGGGATACGAAAATGCAATGATTGATTTTGCTGAAGATAATAAAAATCTTCACCAGTTGATTGAAATAATTGAAAATTACTGGATGAAGGTGATTGAGAAATGGATAAATATTGGTGTAGATTTCATTGGATTCGGAGATGACCTTGGGCTTCAACATTCACTTCCTATCAGTCCGAATGCCTGGAGAAAATATATCAAACCGTCGTATAAAAAGTTTTTTAGTTTCTGCCGTAACAATGGTGTTCATGCAGGACTTCATTCTGATGGATGGATTGTTGCAATTATGGAAGATCTGATTGAATGTGGCCTCAGTTTGCTGAATCCTCAGGATCTGGTTAATGGTATTGACAATATTGAACGAATATTGAAGGGAAGAATATGTATTGACCTTGACATCGATAGACAGAACATTACATATTTCGGTACACCCCAGGATGTTGAGCAGCATATATTCAATTGCGTGAAGCGACTTGGTTCCAAAAAAGGAGGGCTTATATTTAAGTTTGGTGCGTATCCTGGTACACCAATTGAAAATGTCGCTGCTGTCATTGAAAGTTTTGAAAAATATCATGACTGGTGGATAAAGCAATAAAGAGCCAGAATGAATCGTTATGCACTTTTTCTAATACTGTTGAGTTTGTTTTCAGTGTTGAATGCGCAGCAATTTGTCGAACCATTATTTGATGTGAAGGCAATCCTGGAACAGGACCTTGACGCAAGGATATTAAACACATCTGTCAGGGATGGTATTGTATTGCAGGAAGTGGAATTTACATCAGAAATTTATCAGGGAAAACCTGTGAGAATTTACGGGATTGTGGGGTTTCCTGAAGGCGCAAAAAAATTACCTGCAATATTCTGGAGTCAGGCAGGTATGGCGCCAGCAAACAAGGGTATGCCTGAAATGTTTGCGAAAAGAGGTTATGTTTGTATGTGTATTACTCTTCCCCATAAAATCTGGAACCCATGGGGTGCCTTTAACACAAAAAATCCTGAAGATGGAAACATGACGCATTTTGCGATTGCACAGATGAGGGCAATTACATATCTGTGTTCAATGCCTGAGGTTTATCCTGAAAAAATAGGTATTGGTGGTTCTTCATATGGTGGATTTTTTTCCACGTTTATTGCAGGAGCAGATCCCAGAATTAAATGCGGTATGTCCTTTTTTTCAGGTGGGAATACGTCGCTCGGTACACATCTTCCGCAGTTTACAAACCTTGAAACCATTGAAGATATTGAGGTATGGAACAGAACAATTGACCCTGTATTGAGATTAAAATTCAGAAAAGTACCATTTCTGTGGGCAGCTGCTTCAAATGACAATTGGTTTTACCTTCCATCAGTTGTGAAAACCTACCAGGATGCCATTGGTGAAAAACGTCTTGCGATTGTTCCTTTGTGGGAACATGGTTTTCCAGAAGAAGTGGACGAACAACTCTTTTCCTGGTTTGATATTTACCTGAAACAGGCAAAGAAACCTTACAACAGTGTGTCCCATCTTACCATTAAAAAAAGTAGAGATAAACTGCAGGCAAGCTGGTCATTTTCAGGGCATTATGAAGTCAAAAAAGCACAACTTATTGTAAGTTATGGAAAAATAGAGTTATGGAAGTGGTGGGTACACAGGAATTATGTAAGTTTTCCTGCAAAAATACAGGATAATGTTATAACGGTCGAAATTCCTGTTGTTGAACCTGACCTTGAAATGCTCGTATTTGGTAACATTATCGATGAAAATGGAGCAATTACTTCAACAGAAACTGTACAGATAAAGGCAAAAGATTACGGAATAAAGAAAGCAAATTGTACGACAACATTTAATCTGTTCCAGTGGAAAGTTTTTGATGATGAAACTAAAAAGAATTTTGCCAGAATGGGACTTAATCGGTTCATTTTTGACCCTGAAGTTAAAAAGGGCAGTCCTTATTCACTCAGAATTGAACCATATGGTGCCAGAAAAAGCACAGAGATTAGTTTTAAACTTCATCATGTCCCGTTACACAGTCATAGATTGAAAATATGGTTGAAGACAGAAAAGCCAGTTGAAATGGTTGTTACGGTGAAGGGAATTGAACTGGTTGATTCAAAATCGCAGATTGTGAAATTATTGAGAAAACAGGAATACGAAAGCAAGATACCAGTGTTTTCGATATCGTCAGACATAGACCAGAACTGGAAATTGGTTGAACTTGATTGTCCATATCAGAACGAAGATATTGAAGGGTATAACCTTCATATTAATGCAAAAGGTCCTGTAGTTTACTGGATTGGTAGCATTGTATTTGAGCCGGTGTGGAAGAAAAATTAGAAGGAGTAAATATGAGACAGGGCAAGTTTTTTGTCAATAACTGGATTTTCGGTGATTGTGAAATTGAGCAGGTTTTTGAAAGGGTTTCAAAAATTGGTTATGATGGTATTGAACTTGTTGGAGAGCCAGGCATTTATCACGGCAGAAGTATTGTGAAACTTGCTTCTGTGTGCGGATTAAAAATATGTTCAATCTGCGGAATGTTTCCAGGACCAGAAAAGGATGATTTAAGGGCACTTGCGCATCCAGAAAAAAAGGAGAGAAAAAAAGCAATTGAATATATTAAACGCTGTATTGACCTGGCTAAAAGTGTGGATGCAAGAAGTGTACTGGTTGTACCCGGGCTGGTAGGAAGACCAGAATTATTTGTTTCAAAAGATATTGATTTTAAAACAACAGTGGATTCAATAGCAGAAGCAGCGCCATACGCAGAAAGCAATAAAATGTATCTTACCATTGAACCAATTAACAGATATGAAGTGGGATTAATTAACAGCATCAGTGAAGCAATAAAGATGGCAAAAGAAATTAACAGTCCATATGTCAAAATCATGGGTGATACATTTCATATGCAGATTGAAGAACCAGATGGTATTCCTGATGCAATCAGACGTGCAGGAAAACACTGGCTGTACCACATGCATGCAGCAGACAATACAAGGCAGGCGCCAGGCAGGGGTACAATGGACTGGAGAAAAATACTGAGAAGTTTGTATGATATTGATTATACGGGTGTGATATCCCTTGAACCCCTTCCAAAAGGTGCTTCTCCTTATGATGCAAGAACAGGAAAAATCCCTGCTGAAATTCTGGATAGAGAACTATCTTTTGCTCTTGAATATCTTAAACTTCAGGAGAGCATTGTGATGGAGCATTTATGAATCAGATGAAAAAACGAGTGTACCAGGCAAATATTCTTTTGCCAAAATATAATCTTGTGGTAGGAACCCAGGGTAATGTTAGTGGTATTGATAGAAAAAGAAATGTTGTTTACATCAAACCCAGTGGAGTTCCATATGAGAAAATGAAAGTTTTAGATATCGTGGGAATAGATTTTGATGGTAATGTTCTTGAAGGAAGATTAAAGCCATCAGTGGACTGGATTCATCACGTCTTCATTTATAAACACTTACCTGAAATCGGTGGAGTTGTTCACACCCACAGTGTCCATGCTACCGCTTTTGCTGCTGCAGGGATGTCCATACCCTGTTTTACCACAGGACAGGCAGATGTTTTTGGGAGTGAAATTCCAGTTACAGAATATGCTGACAATAAGTCAGATAATATCGGGAAAGTCATTCTAAAATACAGAAAGCCAGGATGTCCTGCGATTATTCTGGGAAAGCACGGTGTCTTTGCTTTTGATTCAACGCCTGAAAAAGCGTTATTTGCTGCGCAGATGACTGAATATTTTGCAAAGATCAATCTGCTTGCGATGATTATGGCAACAGGCATAGGCAAAAAAATAAGACCTCTTCCTGTTTCTGAAATCAAAAAATGGTATGAACGATATCACGGCAAAGGTTATGGGCAGAAGTAAAAATATTATCTGTGATGTTGAAAATTCCACAGTTTTGCGTAGAAACCATTTTTCTCCAGCAACTGGGTATGGGTTCCTGTTTCCTCAATACAGCCATCTTTAAGCACAACGATTTTATCCATGTTTTTTACTGTCGCAAGTCTGTGAGCGACAAAAACAACTGTGCGATTTTGCATCACGTTTTCAATCGCATCATGAAGAATTTTTTCTGATTGACTGTCAAGTGAAGCAGTAATTTCATCAAACAGAAGTATCTGCGGGTTTTTCAGAATAGCCCTGGCAAGACATATCAACTGTTTCTGGCCCCCTGAAAGGGTATGGCCTCTTTCTCCAACAATTGTTTCATAGCCGTCTTTCAATTTGTCAATAAAACTTGAAATCCTTGTAATTTCTACAACTTTTTGAAATTGTTCTTCAGTTACGTTTTTGCTGCCAAAGCAGATATTATTTCTTATTGTGTCAGAAAATATAATTGGTTCCTGCGAGACAAAACCAATTTTTTCTCTCAAACTTTTTAGTGTGAATTTTTTTATATCAATGTCATCAAACAGTATCAAGCCTTCTTCTGGCTCATAAAGCCTTAAAAGAAGGCAAATCAAGGAACTTTTGCCCACACCGATGGGACCGACAATGCCAATCTTTTCACCTCTAAGTATTTCAAGATTGATGTTTTTCAAAACAGGTTTTCCTCCATAATCAAAAGAAACATTGACAAATCTAATTTCAGATTTTAAATCAGGACATTCAATCGTTCCAGAATCAACAACCGTTTGTTTTTCTTCAAAAACACTGTAAATCCTTGGAAGTGTTGCGCTTGCCATATAGATGTAGGTGATGGAATTCATAATGGCTTT
>DAONMJ010000027.1:0-17591 GCA_035392545.1 bacterium | reverse complement strand
TCATCAAGACATTCAATTCTTTTTATTCCTTCAATCGCCTCAATAATTTCATAAAGTGTAATCTGTTCAGGTGGTTTTGTAAGAAGATAACCACCCTTTTTCGCCTTAATTTTTTTGATGATACCATTTGCCTTCAACTGCATAAAAATGTGGTCAAGATATTTTAGAGAAAGTTTCTGCCTTTTACTGATATCTTTCAATAACACTGCCTGTTTTTTATAATTCATTCCGAGTTCAATCAATGCCCTTACGCCATACCTGACTCGCGTAGATAAAAACATACGTCCATACTCCTTTTGAAATTCTATTTATTTAGTAGGATTATTTCATTATATTTCTTTATACCCACCATGTCAAGAGAAAAACTTGATTCAGATGGGCGTTGGATGATAGGTTGAATACCGCAATCCCGGATTAATGGCGAGTTTCCTGCCAGGAATAGCAAGAGAACCACATCCGCAGATATAGACGTTTGGGTCCTGCCCAAGTTGATCCTTCAAATCATTCCACATTTCTCTGGATTCAGTCGAAACATAAAGCAACACATCCTTACTGTGTCTCCGCGCCTGCTGGATGAAAAACTGATAAATTTTCTTTCGTATCTCATGAGGAAATGGGCCATAAACTTTTCCCTTCATTTCTGCCGCCGCCTCTCTCGCAGCATCCACACATTCAGAATCAAGGAATTCCACTGGAAGCGAGGAAACTAAAGAATCGTATGTATTCCACATATAAAGGGCAAATCCTACTGATTCTGGTTTAGCAACCTTAAGAGCGTATTCTATGGATGCGGCATACTCCTGTTTCCAATCTTTTACCGGGATAATGGGTTTGAACTTGAAACGTACTGGAATACCCATTTCCTGGCACAGCCGCGCCGCGTCAAACCGGTCAGTGGCTTTGCCAGTACCTGATTCTATTTTTTCAGCCATAGTTTCACAACTTACTGACCACACCCCTATCAATCTATCCCTGTGCTTGAGATTTGCCAGCCAGGCAACATTTGAACTGCTTGTATGAAAATAACCATAACGGTCTGGATAGGAAGAGAGTGTTTCTGTAAAGAGTTCAAATAGCCCGTACTCTGGCTCAAAGGTAATCAGGTCTGCATTATTAAGAATCATCCTGAATACCCGATTCCATGGATTATTCTCAATTACTGGCCGCACCACTTTTTCCATAACATCTTCAAGGTTCAAAGCCACAGATAGAAATTTACCTCTTATCCCATCGCTGCAGTATAAACAACCATGAGAACATCCAGCAATGGTTCCGAAATTATAGGTTGGCCAGCAAACACAATTATTTTCCTGATCCCGCATGTGAGGATGCTGATCAATTGCCCTGGGAAAATGTCCAAAAATTCTCTCAAGGTCAGACATAAGTATACCTGAAGGACATTTTTTCAGCAAGTGTTTTACATCAAATCCTGGTCCCACAAGTTTCATCGTTGTAAAAACAAGCGGTTTTGTATAAGAAACAGGAATTTTTGATGGCCGTTCTCGTGAAGGATACAAATTTTTTAATTCTTCAACAGCAGCCGGAAAATTGTTGTCATTAATTTCAGATATTTCAAAATTTCCTGCCAGTGCGTTCAAAATCCTTTCAAGTCGTTTCACACACCTTCTATCCTGATAAACCCTGTCTACCACATAAACCTTTAATGGTGCCAGTGGATACATTTTTTACCTCCTGGTGATGTTGATATTCTATTCCCTTACAGCCATCTGTCAAAATATATTTTTGATTTTTCTCCCGATCGGGTATAATCTTTAACAACTTTCGTTGACAAAAAGGGGGCAAATGGAAATTGGTTTTTTGACAGCGCCTTTTGGAAAACAAAATCTTGAAGCAGTACTCAATTTTGCAAAAGACAATGGTTTTCAAAAGGTTGAAATTCTCTCTGTGCCTGGAGCAGGTCATATTGCTCCGGACCAGGTTCTTGCAGATTCAGGGAAAAAACTGAATGAACTTTTCCATCAAACTGGTGTCAACCCTTCAAGTTATGCATGTTATACCAATGTGCTGGACCCTGATCCGAAACGCAGGCAACTGATTAAAAAACATCTTGAAAATCTTATCCTTGTGGCAGAATTGACTGATGTTGATGTTGTCTGCACCATAGCAGGCATGCCTGTTAGTGGAAAAACTAAGATGCAAACCATTGAACAGGATGCAGCCCCTTATTTTCAAGATTTGTGCAGTTTTGCAGCCAAACACAGGGTAAAAATTGCTCTTGAAAACTGGTTTGAAACAAATATACAGCATCTTGACCACTGGCAAAAACTTTTTCAACTGGTTCCCTCCCCAAATTTTGGCCTTAATTTTGACCCATCACATCTTGTACATCAGGGAATTGATTATCTTTCTGCAGTAGATGAATTTGCAAACCGAATCTTTCATACCCACGCAAAGGATTGTGAGATAAAAAAACATGTTTTGCGAAGGGTCGGAAACAGAGAAAAAGGATGGTGGAGATATGTAGTACCAGGTTTTGGGGTTATTCGCTGGGGAGAGTATATTTCACGCTTGAGAAAAGCCGGTTATAATGGAGTTCTCAGTATAGAGCACGAAGATTCTGCAGTGGGTCTTGAAGAAGGTTTTATCATCGGGGAAAAGTATCTATCTCAATTTATTGCATAAGATAGATTTGCCAGTTCAGGCATACTGGGTTAAAATTTTTGCGATGGACATACTGATAAAAAATATCCGTGTCATTGACCCTTATACAGGAACAGATGGAAGAAGGGATGTTTTTATTTCAGGCCACTCTTACTCCGCCATTGGAAAAAATATTCACAAAAGAACCTCAAAAATCATAGATGGCACAAATTTATGGCTATTTCCCGGACTTATTGATATGCACTGCCATCTCAGGGAGCCAGGAAACGAAGAAAAAGAAACCATTCTTTCAGGTAGCATCTCTGCTGCTGCTGGCGGTTTTACCACTGTGTGCTGTCAGGCAAATACCGAACCCGCTGTTGATAATAAAGTCGTTGTTGGGTATATCTTTGAAAAGGCAAAAAAATCGCCAATAACGGTCCTTCCTTATGGAGCAGTTACTGTTGGCAGAAAAGGTGCAGTGCTTTCTCCTATGGGTGAACTGTCTGAAGCAGGAGTCATTGGATTTTCTGACGATGGAAACTGCGTGATGGACAGTTTGATATTCAGACGGGCGCTTGAATACAGCAAAACATGGGGGAAAATAGTTGTTTCTCACAGCGAAGACCAGATTCTTGCAAAAAACGGTGTGATGAATGAAGGTGTTCTCTCCACAAAACTTGGTTTAAGAGGCATACCTGCAGCAGCAGAACACATCATGGTTTACAGAGACATTGAACTTGCAAAATTGACAGGCGCACGCCTTCATCTTGCGCATCTCACAACAAAAAAATCCGTAGAACTTGTAAAAGAAGCAAAAAAGCAATCAAAAAATATTACATGTGAGGTCACAGCCCATCATTTAACCTTAACTGAGGAAGCACTGAGCAATTACGATGCCAATGCAAAAGTCAGTCCGCCACTTCGTACACAGGAAGACATAAGAGCCCTTATCAAAGGAATAAAAGAAAACATCATCGATGCCATTGTAACAGACCATGCTCCGCATTCTGAAGAAGAAAAAGGTTCAGGAATTGAAAATGCTCCTTTTGGAATGATAGGTTTTGAAACAGCGCTACCACTTGTGATGTCGCTTATAAAATATGGAATCAAGCCCATTGACATCCTTTCAAAAATGACAGTTGGACCAGCAAAGATATTACAACTGAAAGAAAATCCTATTGCTGAAGGCAGTGATGCAACCTGTGTAATTTTTGACCCACAAAAAGAATGGATACTGACAAAAGAAAATATTTTATCCTTGAGCAAAAATACGCCGCTTCTTAACAAAAAATTATCTGGCAAGGTTCTTTGCACCCTTTACCGCGGTAATATCGTATATTCTGAAAAAACCCTGCTATAGTTTTTCACATTAGCACAAGGGGGCAGTACAATTTTCTCTCCTGATTTCCCCCTTTACAAAATTTCCACTCTCATTCTCCCCCTTTGTAAAAGGGGGATTAAGGGGGATTTTGTTCTCCCTCTATAAAAGGGAGATGCAAGAGGGATTTCAGTAAATCAATCCCGGCCTTCCTTTTGTAAAGGAAGGAGACCTGAAGTTGGCGGTGGGATTTCAATAAATCTCTCCCATCCCCTCTTTTATAAAGAGGGGGGTAGTATGAAGTGATTTTATAAAGATGGGAAACAGTATGAGGTGATTTTGCAAAGAGGAGTGTGATTTTGTACTGCCCCGTATTTCAGACCACTTTATTCTACCTTACTTCCAATTTTTTTTAATGGGAGCAGTATAATGGTCATTATTTTTGTTGATTTTATTTTTGAGAAAAACCGATCTCTTGACATTTCGTAGCACATATTTTAAAATTGTAACACTAAAAATTTTTCCTTATCACAGGGAGGATTGAATGAAGAAAGGTTTTACGCTAATAGAATTGCTGGTAGTCATTGCGATTCTCGGCATTCTCGCAGCAATGTTACTTCCTGCTCTGAGCAAAGCAAGGGAAAAAGCAAGACAATCAGTGTGTATGAGCAACTTCAAGCAAATCGGAATAGCGATGGAACTGTATGCCAATGACTATGATGAATTTTATCCTGTCAATCCATACTGGAAAACACGGTTATGGGTATATGTGTCTCCTGAAATAAGAAATAAAATTTCTCAATGTCCATCAAGACATGGAAAAACAATCAGTCCTGACAACTGGTTCATAGGCCAGGGATACAACATTGGTAGTGGAATTTTTCCTGGTTTCATGGGACAAAAAAGAAGCAGAATAGTTAATCCATCTGAAAAAATCATGGTGCTTGACTGGGGAAGAGAAAAAGACGGCAAAGGTGGATGCAATGCAGGCGCACCATACAGTGATAACGGAGTGTTAAGCGTTGATAGTGCTTCTGCATTTAATAATGCAGGGACAAGCCACTGGGCTGTATGTAGGATTCATTCAGGTGGAGCAAATATCCTTTTTGGAGATGGCCATGTCGGTTGGATGAAACCAGAACAGTTCCACAGTGATGTGAAGGATGTTGATGATAACGGAAACCCGATTCCAGCAAGTCCTAATATTGCTGCTGAATGGAGAAAGTACTGGGATACAGGTTATTCAGGCTCCTGATACAAAATGAAAAAATTATTTTTTTCTCTCGCGCTTTGTGTTTTATCTCTATTCTGCTATGCCGTGCAGATAGAAATCGTTGCCACCAGTTCCAATATCGCAACAACTGTCAAGCAAATTGGTCAGTCAAAAGTTAATGTCACTGTGTTAATTCCACCTGGTATTTGTCCTGGTCATTATGAAATAAAACCACAGGACATTAAAAAATTGTATAAAAATGGAGTTTTGCTGTATCACGGATGGGAGGGATTTATTGATGACATTTCAAAAGCCACCAATGGTTCTGGCGCACGAATAATTCAGGTAGATGTGAATGGAAACTGGCTGATTCCTGAAGTTCAAATTCATGCTGCAGAGAAAATAACAGAAATACTTTCATCCACTGACCCTGAAAACAAAAAATTTTATGAAAAAAACCTTGTCTCATATAAAAACCGCATGAAAACACTTGATAGAAAAGTAAAAACAATGATTTCCACAAACAAAATGAAAGATGTTCCTGTCATTTGCTCTGCGATGCAAAAAGACCTTATTGAATACTTTGGATTAAAGGTGATCGGTTGTTTTGGCAGAGACGAAGAAATCAGTCCAGGTGTGATTACCAATCTCATCAATGATGCAAATAAATATCATGTAAAGATTATTGTCAGCAATCTACAAAGTGGAACTTCTGTTGGAGAAATGCTGGCAAAAAGAATGCATTTACCTCATGCGGTATTGAGCAATTTTCCTGGTGGGTTGAAAGGAACTGACAATGTTGAAAACACGCTTTTGAAAAACCTCCAGGTCATCATTGATTCATTAAAAACCATTCAATGAACAATATCAATTTTGATTGCGTGTCAGTGGCAAGAGCAAGCCGCATTGTTCTTCATAATATCTCTTTTACTGTACAAAAAGGAGAATGTGTTGCACTATACGGACCAAATGGCGCAGGAAAAACAACCCTATTAAATCTTATCAATGGTTTATTATTTGCTTATAAAGGCAAGGTTTCAATTGGCGATATCATACTAACACCCAAAACAGCATTATCAGTTCGACTTATTACTGGATATGTCCCTCAAAATTTTGAAGTGGATACAAAAATTCCCATTCTTGCAAAAACAGTGGTATTAAGCGGCTGTTACGGCAAAATCGGCCTATTCAATTATCCAACACAACAGCATCTGAACAAAACAAAAAAAATTATGGGACTGCTTGAGATTGAACACATTTTTGATAGACCATTTGGCCAGATATCAGGGGGAGAAAAGCAAAAAACTTTGATTGCAAGGGCAATGATGCAGGAACCAGAAATATTG
This sequence comes from bacterium, assembly GCA_035392545.1. Lineage (GTDB taxonomy): Bacteria > Ratteibacteria > UBA8468 > B48-G9 > DTJG01 > DTJG01. The sequence continues at coordinate 11,110 of DAONMJ010000027.1, read as the reverse complement.
CTTCTTGATGAACCTTTTTCATCTATCTCTGAATCATCAAAATGGAAAATTCTTGAAATCATAAAAAACTGGAAAAAAGAAAAAAACATTACGCTCTTTCTTGTTTCTCACGAAAAGCAAATAATAGAAAAACTATGCAACAAAATTTTTTACCTTGAAGAAGGTACAATCGTTTCACAGGAATCTATTGATGGAAATCTATAACTTTATGCTCTATTCATGGGCAGGCGCCCTGCTTACAGGAATTGCATGCGCCCTTGTTGGTGTGATTGTTGTTACAATGGGAATTTCCTTTATCGGCGTGTGTATGTCTCACGCAGCATTTGCTGGAGCGCTTGCTGGTATTATTCTTGGCATTAATCCTGTTTTATGTGCCTTTGTTTTTTGTTTCATTGTTGCCGGGATTCTGGGACCAATATCAGATAAAGGCAACCTTAAACCCGACACTTCATTAGGCATTATATTTTCTTCTTCCCTTGGACTATCGTTTCTTTTTCTACCTTTGATTCCTGGCTCAAAAAGTGAAGGACTCAGGTTTCTGTGGGGAAATATTCTAACAATAAGCAATGCCGACCTATTGATACTTTGCGCAGTCACCATTGTCACGATTGGATTTGTGATTGCATTATTCAAAGAAATTCAGATACTCATTTTCAACAGGGTTTTAGCAATTGCATCAGGCATTCCGGCAAAATCAATTTATTATCTGATTCTCTTTTTGTGCGGAGCAACCATTACCTCTTCAATAAAGGCAGTCGGCGGACTGCTTGTGTTTGCTCTTATTGTCAATCCTGCTGCTGCCGCCTATCAACTCACCTATGATTTAAAAAAAATGTTTCTCATATCCTCAATATTCGGTGCAGCATCAGGATGTCTTGGACTACTGGTTGCCTTCTGGCTCAATATTCCTGCAGGCGCTCCCATCGCACTCTGTTCTGTGATAATCTTTATCATTGCAACAATTTTTTCTCCAAAGAAAAGGATGGTGTATGAAATGCGGAAAGCATAGTTTTTTTGAAAAGCACGCACAACACTGGGACAATCATCCTGAACCAAGAAACCTTAAAAGAGTTGTTGAAGAAGTAGAAATCAAAAAGGGCTCTATGATATGCGATGTTGGCACAGGCACCGGAGTTCTTGTTCCATATCTACTAGAAAAAACAGGGAAAAAAGGTAAAGTGATTGCCATTGATTATGCTCCTGCAATGATAGAACAGGCGATAAGAAAATTGAGACATTTACCCGTTGAATTTATCATTGCAGACATTCATCATACATGTTTTCCTGACAACTACTTTGACTACGTGATATGTAATGCGTGCTATCCCCATTTTGACCGAAAAAAAACCGCCATCAAAGAAATTTATAGAATTCTGAAAAAAGATGGAAGTATTGTCATTTCCCATCCCACAGGAAAGGATTTTGTCAATAATCTTCACAAATCAACTGGTGGCTGCATTGAGAAAGATAGAGTACCTGAGGCAAAAATCCTTGCAAAAACATTAGCATCTCATGGATTTAGTGTCTTGAAGATAATTGACGAACCAGATTTTTACTTTGTCTCTGGCAAAAAAATTTAACCTGTAAAAGACATCTTTTTACGGCAACACCTCTTGACAGTTGAACACTCTATGGGTATAATCTTATTGAAAATGATTTTCATTAACGAAAGGAGGTGATATACAATGCCGTGGGGAGATGGAACAGGACCTATTGGAGCAGGGCCCATGACTGGCAGAGGGGCAGGATTTTGCGCTGGTTACAACGTACCTGGTTATATGAATCCGTATGGTGGAATCTGGATGAGAGGCGCCTTTGGTAGAGGTAGAGGATTCAGACACTGGTACAGGGCAACAGGTCTGCCTGGCTGGGTGAGGGCAAATATGGGTCTTCCTGCATGGGGCTGGGGTACACCATACGCACCATTCACAGGAGAAATTACACCCCAGCAGGAAGCAGATATTTTGAAAAAGCAGGCAGAGGCAATCAAGAAAGAATTAGAATCCATTGAAAAGCGCATTGCAACACTGGAAAAGATTGCTGCTGAAGAAAAAAAATAATTGAATGAGTCCTCCTGCAGTAAACCCTGCAGGAGGGCTCACGCTCTGCAGGGAAAAAGTAATATAAATAAATTGCAACAAAAAAAGAGGTGATAAAAGATGCCAGGAAGAAATGGAACAGGACCTGATGGAAGGGGTCCTGGAATGAGAAGAGGTGGAAGGAGACAACAGTTTGCAGGACCAGTAGAAAACTGTATTTGTCCTATCTGTAAAACAAAAGTCCCACATCAACCAGGAGTCCCCTGCTCTTCAATAACCTGTCCAGAATGCGGGACACCTATGACAAGAGAATAAATGGAAATCAAAATTTTATTTGATAGCAATGCAATAGATAGCAAATTCCAAACCGGCTGGGGTTTTTCCTGCCTGATAAATGGCAGGATTTTATTTGACACAGGAGAAAAAGGCGAATGGCTGATTCACAACATTAAACAAATGAATATTGATATTAATAATATTCAATCTATTGTCATCTCTCACGACCACTGGGACCACACAGGTGGACTGTGGGACGTTTTACAACTAAAAAAGAACCTGCCTGTTTACAGTTGCCCGGATTTTAGCAAGAATTTAAAAGAAAATGTAAGAAAACTCAAAGGAATTTTCATTGAATCCAATCATTTTCAGCAAATTGAAGAAAATATTTCTGTTACAGGAGAAATAGAAGCAACATACAATGGAAAGACAATATCAGAACAAGCAGTTGTAATAAAAACAAAAAATGGAATTTCCATCATTACAGGATGTGCACATCCAGGAATTCTGAATATTGTTAAAATTGCAAAGAAACATTTCCCTGATGAACAGGTCTTTCTCGTTATGGGCGGTTTCCACCTGCTTGACGCTGATACAAGAATCATTGAATACATCGCCACTGAATTAAAAACAATGAATGTAAACACAGTAAGTCCCTGCCATTGTTCAGGAAAAAATGCAGAAGAAATTTTTCAACAAATCTTCCAGAAAAACTTTCTTGCTGTAAAAGTAGGCATGACTGTTAAGGTTTAAAAATAGTGATGGAAAATATCAAATTTTCCGCAAAAACCGTACAAATCTGCTGATATCAGAACACTAAGAAATGCAGTGAATACCTATTTTCTTGATAAAAATTTCAAATTTTAAGCCAGACAGGTTATAATAGTTTTAATAAGCCGGGATGGCGGAATGGCAGACGCTACGGACTTAAAATCCGTTGGAAAGTAATTTCCGTGAGGGTTCGAATCCCTCTCCCGGCATTGCGGTCTCCTTGCAGGGATTCGAACTTGAGCGAAGACGTATAAGTCCGAGCAAGCGAGGACTTGTGCGAATGGCCGAGCCGAGTCGTTGTGGGAGACGAGGCCGCTCGAATCCCTCTCCCGGCATAGCACTCTTCCTGAAGGGGTAACAGTAAAATTTTCTCTCTTTTCAAAATTCCTCCTTTAATTCTCCCCCTTTACAAAAGGGGGATTAAGGAGGATTTTGAAATCTCCCCCAACCCCTCTTTTATAAAGAGGGGGGTGGTATGCAGGAATTTTATACAGAGGGGAAATAGTATGAGATGATTTTACAAAAATGGATGTGATGTTGTCCTGCTTCCCCTTTCAGATCACTCTATTCTACTTTATTTTCCATCTACCCTTAATGGGGAGCAGTATAGAAAATTTTCTCATATCCGCTTGCTTTTTTTATTTAATCTTTTCCCAAATCTTGGCAATATCCTTGGCTATGGAGCCATTGCTGAATTCAGTAAAAGGAACCTGTTTAACTATAGATTGAACTACTTTTTCTGAAAAAGGCAGTTGTCCTAAAACTTCTATGCCTTTAGCGTAGCAAATCCTTCTTATTTCCTCGGTAGTTTCCAAATTAATATCATACTTGTTTACAACAACCTTTGTTTCAACCTGAAAATGTTCCGCTACTTCCATTACCCTTTTCATGTCGCTGATGCCAGAGAGTGTCGGCTCTGTCACCACAAGTGCAAGGTCAACACCTGACATGGAAGCAATGACAGGGCACCCTATCCCCGGCGGTCCGTCTATGATAATGTATTCAGCCAGTTCTTTTTCCGCAAGCGTATATGCTTCTTGCTTGATTTTTGATACGAGTTTGCCCGAATTTTCCGCCGCAATACCCAGTTTTGCAAATACGAACGGCCCATATTTTGTATCGGATATGAACCACTTGCCGCTCTCTTTTTTCCTGAGGTCTACGGCTCCCACAGGACATCCGTACTTGCATACGCCACAACCTTCGCAGGAAAACGGGTCTACAGTAATTCTATCAATCCCTCTGTTGTCATCCTTATGTACGGTTTTGATTGCTTCAAATCTGCATATTGCCAGACACTTACCACACCGTATGCACTTATCCTGGTTAATTACCGCCTCATAGCCCCACTCAAATACTTCACTTCGTTTTATATCCGGATGCAATAGCAGATAAAGGTTAGCGGCATCAACATCACAATCTACTATAATCTTTTTGTCGCTCGCTAAATAAGATAAAGAGGCTGTGAGGAATGTTTTTCCTGTTCCGCCTTTTCCACTGATTACAAGTATTTTCTTCATCTTTCTATTTTTTCCCTTGAACGATAATATCTGATATGTCTTTAAAAAGTTTCTTGAATATTTTTCTATACTCAGGGAAAGATTCAATCAGAGGTATCCCTTTTGAGTATGCAACGGCAATATCTTTTTTGAATGGAATACTCAGGAGAACCGGAAGATTCTCTTTCAAGCAATATTCTTGAACTGAATTATCTCCGATGTCAAAACGGTTAATTACAACACCTACAGGCACGGCGAGCACTCTGGTCATCTCCACTGCCAGACGAAGGTCATTTAATCCGAACGGCGTGGGTTCTGTAACCAGAAGACAAAAATCCGAATCCTTGACTGTCTGGACCACAGGGCAGCTGGTGCCCGGCGAAGAGTCAATGATATTTATTTTATTGACATTTACATGTTTTTTTACCGCCTTTACAAGAGGAACAGATTTTGCCTCAGATGGTTTTAGCCGTCCTTGAACAAAAGAAACTCCGTTTTTTGTAACACCCTTTTCCACCTCTCCTTTTTCACTCCGCTTTTCGTATATTGCTTTTTGTGGACAAACCAGCACGCAAGCACCGCAGCTCTGGCACATCTCATGGAAGAAGAGAACATTACCATTTCTCTTGCCTGTTTCTGGTTTGATAACGGCTATTGCATTGAATAAGCATGCAGAAGCGCATTTGCCACAAAAATTACATTTCTCAATATCTACCCCTGGCTGGGGCAGATAAATCTTTATGTTTTCTGTTATATCTGGTTTCAAAAAAATATAGCCGTTGGGTTCTTCGACATCACAGTCAAGAAACACAGCGTCTTTTCCCAAGGATAAAGCAAGTGATGTGGAAACAAGAGTTTTGCCGGTACCGCCTTTTCCGCTGGCTACCGTTATTATCATTCTATTATCCCCTTACCATTCTTGTTCCACATTTGGGGCAATTTATCTCAAAACAGGGGACACCTGCCTGATGTACAACCTTCTCACCGCATGATGGACATACGCAAAAACCTCCGGGACCTGCGCCTCTGCCTCCCATTCTTCTTCCAGCTCCTCTTCCTTGCCCTCTGCCTGTCATTGGACCCAAACCCATTGGTCCTGTTCCATCTCCTCGTGGCACTTTAATCACCCCCTTGATGATCACATTCTGTTTTTTCCAAACCGTAATTCTTGCCTGCACCGGGTTTACACAAACTCTCACCTGATTTTAGTTCACCTTTCAACAGTTTTTCTATTACATCGTTGATTTTCCCTTTAACAGCCACAATTGTCTGTATCCCTAACTGCTGAAAGAGGTCTTTTGCACGCTGACCCATCCCGCCGCATACGATAGAACTCACACCTTTTTTATGCATAAATTCCGGCAGGTAACCTGGATGATGTCCCGGGTTTTCCAGTACCTCTATTTTTATCACCTTATTGTTTTCAATGTCCACAACTGTGAAAGACGGGCATCTTCCGAAATGGGGCGACACAAAATCTCCGTCGGTAGAAATAGCAAAACGCATATTGCACCTCCAGATTTATTGTTTTTTACCGCCCATCCCAAAATGGGATGATACCGTTGGACTGGCAGAAGAAGTTGCTTTTAATGTTCCTTTTTTGAAAGCCTCTACCACATCCTTTACCTTGCCGCAAACGCCGGTTACCGTTCTAATACCCGCCTGCTGGAGCACGTTTGCGGCGTTAGGTCCGAGATTGCCTGTCAGTACAATTTCAACACCTTTTTCCGCCATCAACTGTCCGTTTTGCACGCCAACCCCGCCCATCCCTGATGCATTTGTATTCGCAAGCGCCTCAAAACTATCTGTCTCGGTGTCGTAAAAGATAAAATAGGCACACCTGCCAAATCTCTGGTCAACATTTGCTTCCAGATTGTTCCCGTCAGAAGTTATACAAATCTTCATGGTTGTTCCTCCATAAAAATTTCACCTGCAGGACGGCAAAATACCGTCCCCACCGATAAGTTGTTACTTTCCCTTCACTGCCTCTTTTTCCAATTCCACAATCCTTTTCTTTATGATAGCAAGTTGTTCCTCAAGCATCTTTGTTTCCGACTGCAGCATTTCCATTTCCTGTTGGGGAATGACCTGCCATAAAGCATAAGAACCAGTTACCGGGTCGGCAACAATAGGGTATGAGACAGGTGCTGTCGGATATGGTGTACCTCCCAGATAAGGATTGCCATAAAACCATCTTCCACGCATTCCTCTGCCTCTGCCAAAACCACGGCCCCTTCCTAAACCGAATCCGCGGCCTCCGGCATAAGGATTCCTGTAGCCGGGAACTCCATAGCCTGCACAGTATCCTGCCACCCTGCCTGTCATTGGACCCAAACCCATTGGTCCTGTTCCATCTCCTCGTGGCACTTTAATCACCTCCTTTGCAATTTTCACAAAGACCGTAGAAATGTATTATGTGATTTTTAATGTCAAACCTGTGTTTTCTGGAAAGGATGTCCTCTGTCTTTTTTATCAGTTCCTTCTCCTCATCAACAAAATCAGTATAGTCAATAATCTTGCGACATTTTGTACATATAAGATGGTGGTGATGCGCCTCTTTACTTGCATCTGTTATTAACTCATACCGTGCTTTTCCGTCTCCGAAGGCAAACTTTTGTAGAACACCCATGTTTGTCAGCAAATCAAGCGTTCTGTAAACTGTGGCAACTCCTATGGAAGGATTTACCTCATGCGCAATGAAATAAATTTCTTCGGCACTCAAGTGCTTATGAGTCTTAGCAAGTATATTCATTATGAGTTTGCGTGCTTGTGTCATTCTCAGACCTTCGGAAGTTAATCTCTCGTACATCCACGGATTTCCGTATCTCATATTTCCTCCTTAATGATAATAATTCTCATTATCATATTACCCCTTTTTATTTTCTCTGTCAAGAGATGCGATTTTTTTCTTTTTTGGCTACTGATTTTAAATAGCTTTTGTATAAAAACATACCTGATTGCCGTTGATATGATACAACGGGACAAAAATTGTACTGCTCCATTTATCAGAGGAAAATAAAGTAGTATTCAAAACAGTTTGATTTATTAAATTTTGTTCTGTTGGATTAAACTTCTCACATCCAACTTGAAAAAGAAACAGTGCGGATTTTAAATGACAGAATTCAGAAAATGAAGAAATATTAAAAGAGAAAAATTAAAACTTTGAATTGAGTAACATTTACAGGGAGAAATTATGCCTGGGAAAAATTTGAGAGATATGCTGCTGGTGCTGGTATTAGCAGGTGTCCTAACAGGTTGTGCCACTTTTACACCTTCCAAAGAAGTATTTTCAAAAAAACAGAACTTCAATGTCAGAATTTATGATACGCCAATTGAGACCTGCTGGATAGCAGTGAAACAAACCCTTTTGAAAAATAATTTCACTATTTCTGTAGAAGACAGACAATTAAACCGGTTTCAGGCTACTAAAAGCTTTGACAAGGGATCTTTATCAATTACTGTAAATACCCAGTTTACCCTACAACAACATGAAGATAACAAAACCCAAATTTTTCTTAACGCCACACAAACCAAAAAAAAGATTTACACTGCAAGGAGGACTGTTCCTTTACTTATTATTCCTATCCCTGCTGGAACAGAAGCATCTCAAACGCAAACAGAAGAAACAATTGAGGATAAAAAATTCTATGACACTTTTTTCAATCAGGTTGAAGCAGAAATCAAGACATTGATGCAGTAAAAGAAAATGAGTTCATAATATGTTGAATTCTTTTTTATCATCAGGTACCTGAAAATCCAATATTTGGTTCCGCACTAAGTGAGAAATATTTTACTCTACAAACCCTTTTTTTAATTTTGGGCACATCATCTTGTTTTACTACGTGTTCAACGATTTAATAATGGAAACCGTTTTTCTGATAAAATTTTTTACAGAAAAACATCGGTTTATTTAATATAGTAAGACAGCATTTGCAGTCATTAAATTTAATAGGGAAGGCAGGCATCTTGCTATGAACTTTTTTTCGTCAGCAGCAGTAAGCATAAAGGTTGAAATTCAAAAACCAGATGGTACTGCCTATAAAGAATTTTCTCTCAAAAAGTGTGTTGACATTTTTGGAGACAACATCAGAAGAATTGTTAAATGGAAAGTAGTTCAGGTTTATCGGGTATTGCTGGTAAACCAGTAAGGATACGGCTTGTGTTGAAAGATGCTGATATTTATTCGTTTCAATTTGTGAGTTGCTGATACCCAATGTTAAGACACTGGAATTTTTGAGAAATTAACTTCAAGAGGCGAAAAATCAATTGTGTTTATTTTCCTGCATTTTTACAGCTGCGTAATACGCGTCGGATATACTGTAGATTTTTGCAATGATTTCTGAAAGAAATTAACGAAATCCTCGAAAAAATTATTTTATCCATTACAAACACATTTGCATTTTTTTGTTGAAGCAGTATATTATTTTTATACTCATGGAGGTGAATATGAAAATACCAGTTGCAATAATATGTTTTTTCTTAAGTAGTGTAATAATATGGGGAGGTGATATAAAAATGGTTGAAAATATTAAATGGCTCGGCCATGCAAGTATTCTTATTGAAAAGGACGGCAAAAGTATCTACATTGACCCTTGGAAATTAAAAAAGGTTGACAAAAAAGCAGATGCAATCCTTATCACACATTCTCATTATGACCATTGCAGCATTGAAGACATCAATAAAATTGTTACTGATACAACAGTTGTTATTGGTTCTCCTGACAGTCTTGCGCAGGTAAAAAAAGGCAATAAAAAAACTCTTTCACCAGGCGGTGAAATTGACCTTGGCTGGGTGAAAATTAATGGAGTTCCTGCTTACAATATCAACAAAAACTTTCATCCTAAATCAAACAACTGGCTCGGATTTGTAATCAAATTCAAGGATGGCTCTATCTATATTGCAGGGGATACGGACTTTATTCCTGAAATGAAAAACATCAAGGTTGATATCGCCATTGTACCTGTTGGTGGAACTTACACGATGAATGCGGAAGAGGCAGCAAAAGCCATTGATACTATCAAACCAAAAATTGCAATCCCAATACATTTTGGAGATATTGTTGGCTCAAAAGCAGACGCAGAAAAATTTGCATCCCTGGTAAAATCAGCACAGGTGAAAATCTTAACCCCTGGACAATAAAAAATTCAGGATTGTTGAAGTAAATGGAGTAGATTTTGTTTTAATTGATGGTAATTATGTTTTTCAAGGATAAAAGCGCGGGTGTCTTTTCTTTTTTTGATTTCATCGCAAAATGGATGTGAGGAATACAATACTGTGCCAAGTACCCTGTTTTTGCTCTCAAATGCAGCGATCACAACTTCTTTGAATTTTTCTGAAAACAATTCCATTTTTCCAATTTCATCAATCAATATCAGGCATGGCTGATTAAGAGATTCTTCAATTTCTCTTACTCCAATCTCTTCAAGCACTGAGAACTGAATATTTTGATACCCTGTATGGAGAAATAAAAATTTGATGGGCGAAAATGCCCTGTTTGCCATCAAAAGTAATTATTTTGAACCCTGCCCTTTTACCTTTTTCTCTGATTTCTTCTGTGAAGAACCCTTTCTTATTGATTGGAATAACGGACGATAATTCCTTAATCAGCGTGGTCTTTCCACAACCAGGAAGTCCTGTGATTAAGAAATTTTTTACTTCCAACAGGATATACCTCGTTTGACAGTAGATGCCAACTTACTTTGGTCTTACTCTGGCAGTACCATCAGATGAATATATCACCTGAACAGCATCTCCTGGTCTGAAGTTATCCTCAGGTGTTTTTTCCTGAATGATTGCAACTGTTCTACCATCTTCAAGCTTCACAGTGATTTCGAGCCCAACTTTTGTGGTGAGTTTTTTTTCTATTGCTCCGCCTGCCACTGCGCCTGCTGCTCCACCAATAATTGTGGCTGCAGTTTTACCAGAACCTTTGCCTATGGTCTGACCAACTGCAGCACCAGCAGCAGCACCTGCTATTGTTCCAGCAGCACCTGCCTGTCCTTCTATTGTCACTTCGTTTACTGTAACTACTGTACCATAGTAAACTGTCTGCATTTTGCGGGCTTCTTTTCTTTCATAACTTGAACCGCTCATGGGTGTTTGACATCCAGAAAACAAAATCATTGAAATCACACATATTGCAGAGGCAAAAATTTTCTTTTTCATTTTTCCCCCTTTTTAAGATTGAGTACATTATACATCCACTATCATAAATTTGACAATTCTTCCAGAAAAAAGGTTTAATTGCATTTTAATACGAGAAATTCGCATAAATATGTCGGCATTCCTCAAAAATAATCTCTATGAAAGTGTATTGTTTCCTCAAAAATAAAATAGACAAAAATAAGAACCATCCTGTACTTATACTGCTGCCCATTAAGATGAAATGGGAAATAAGGTAGAATAGAGTGGTCTGAAAGGGAAGCAGTATATTCAAAATCCACCGCCAACTTCAGGTCACCTTCCTTTGTAAAAGGAAGTCAACTATATAAAAATGGACAGACTAAATAAACAATCTATCCTCCT
>DAONMJ010000026.1:0-18417 GCA_035392545.1 bacterium | reverse complement strand
ACACAGAGGAGGTGGAGAAAATGGAAAGAAAAGGATTTACGCTGATTGAACTGCTCGTGGTGATAGCAATCATTGCGATTCTTGCCGCAATGTTGCTTCCTGTATTAGGCAAAGCCAGGGAAAAGGCGCGTGGTGCGGTTTGTTTGAGCAACATGAAACAGATTTCGCTTGCCATGAAAATGTATCATGAAGATTTTGACCACAGAATTATTACTAAGGCAGGTGGTAACTTTCAGTACTGTCTGTATGACCTTGGGTACGTGAAAAACTGGCAGGTTTTCAGGTGTCCTTCTGACCAGAGAAAGGTGGACTGGACGAGAGCTGGCGGCTGTTTTTCCTACTATTTGAATGCTGGAGAAGCCGGGTGGATTGGCGCTGGCGCTGATAGGGGATATACGACAGGAACCTATGATAGTTCAAAGGCAATTTATGTATTTGAGGCACCAAACTGGGCGTGGGCAGATAATTATGCCTATGGGTATCAGTACAGGAATGCATATTTGAATGGTGAAATAGGGACGCATTCAGGTATAGTGAACATCATCTGGCACGACTATCATGTTGCTCCTGTTTCTGTGAAGGAGATGATTTCGTGCGCGGCTCCCGACAGCAGCCACTGGGGTATCTGGACACTTATTGCCACAGATTAAAAATGAAAGGAGGTGAAAAATGAAAAAAGGATTTACACTCATAGAATTACTTGTAGTCATAGCAATCATCGCAATCCTTGCTGCGATGTTGCTTCCTGTGCTTGCAAGGGCAAGGATGCAGGCAAAGATGTCCACTTGCCTTGCGAACCTGAAGCAGATAGGCCTCGGAGTACAACTTTATCTCCAGGACAATAATGATTACTGGTATCCATACAGAAGGGGAGGCGGACCTCCCACATGGACTGCGTCTTCAAGTGTCAATGGTGCCTGGGAATGGTTAGGATTTCTTGAAACGATGTGTGATCAAGGATACCTGAAGGGTACTATGATCTGGAATAGCGGTTATTATGGCGATACTGTAAATCATCAGCTTAAGAATTCCACTGGTGTTGTTCACTGTCCGTGCGGAGATGAACAATTGCGGGAAGGCTATGGCGCTGGCGGATACTGGGCTGATTATGGTTACAATGCATACCTTGGTAATCCGGCTCAAACACCCTATATCCGAAAATTGAGCCAGGTAAGAAAACCCGCTGAGATGAGTGTGTTGTTTGAAAGCGTAGGCGGAAATCATCTTCCGACTGCTACCTGGTTCGATTACCTTTTTGACGGTAATTACAATGACAGACACCCGCAAATTAAGTTAATCAATACTGTGTTTGTTGATGGACATGCAAAAGCATTGACGAAATCCGAGTATATTGCTGCTGGTAGTCCTTAATAGTTGGGATAGTAGCCGCTCATACACGATTGAAGTGCGTGGTAATAGCAAGGATTGAAAGAGGGATTGGGAGAGATTTCGGATAACCCCTTCCTTAGAAAAGGAATGGTTGAGTGAGTTTCCGAAACCTTTCTCAATCTTTCTTAATTCTTCATACCATAATCCCTATCATGGGCATCAATTTTATGAAGTTTGCGTTAGGGATGGCTTTGTCCTTGATTCGTGAGAATTTTCCAACTTCAGAACTTTTCATTCAAAATTTTCCATTTACTCCCTCTTTTCCCTTCCTTTGTTCTCCCCATTTAATAAAATCCCTCTTCCTATTCTCCCCCTTTTCAAACTCCTCTCCCGGTCTTCCCCCTTTACAAAAGGGGGATTGAGGGGGATTTGAAATCTCCCCCAGCCCCTCTTTTATAAAGAGGGGAGCTATTTTTTCCCTTGTAAAATTTCCACTCTCATTCTCCCCTTTTCAAATCCCTCTCGTCCTTTCCCCCTTTGTAAAAGGGGGATTAAGGGGGATTTCAAAAAGAAAGGAGAAATCTCCCCCAGCCCTTCTTTTTCCTCCTCTTGTTTTTCCCCCTTTACAAAAGGGGGATTAAGGGGGATTTTGAAATCTCCCCCGACCCCTCTTTTATAAAGAGGGGAGGAATTGGGAAATTTATAAATGATGAAGATTTGAAGTTAGAGAGTAGTGTTTGGTTTGTTATTGGTGCCGAAGCGGGGATTTGGCGCCCTCGTCTCCCACTACGACTCGGGTCGGCCAGCCGCACAGGTTCTCGCTTGCTCGAACCTATGCGTCTTCGCTCCATTCAAATCCCCGTGTGATTGATTTTGGTGCCGAAGCGGGGATTTGAACCCCGACGGCGTTGCCACCACTAGGTCCTGAACCTAGCGCGTCTGCCAGTTCCGCCACTTCGGCAAGGAAGTTTCCAGCGCTACTGTCGTAAGAAATATTCTGATGTTCACATTGAATTTAAGATACTGGCGTTTATCAAGGATTCCTGCCAGTACTCTATAATCGTTGATTTTTATTATACCCGAATATGCGTTGTCTGGCAACCTGAATTGATTTCTTTCCATGTTTTGCAGCAAACTTTCCCTTCCCATCAAAATCAAAGAATCGAACAGGTTTTCAATTTCTTCCCTTGAGAGATTTTTTGCTATTTCACCAGCTGCTTCAAAAAGGGTTTGCCAGTGTTTATCAGCGGCTGCTTCAATCATTTCAGTGATTTCTTTCAGTGTGTTTTTATCATTGACTGGCATGTCTATTTCAGGGTTTAATGGCAGATTGATTGCCCGGGATACTATCGTTGGAAGAAAATTTTTGTTGTTGCGGGCAAGAATTATGATGATGCCGTAGGAAGGGGGTTCTTCAAGGATTTTTAATAAACTATTCGCAGCAGGCGCTTGCATCCAGTCGGTTTCTATGATGAAAATTCTGTACCTGCCCATGTAGGGTTTTGTGTACATCTGTTCCTGAATGTTTCTTACTTCATCAATGGACAGATTGCGTTTTTCTGGTTGTACCAGATGAACATCAGGGTAATTGTTGGATGAAATTGTTCTGCATGAATAACAGTTACCACAGATTTCAGGCGATTTTTCACATTCAAGAATTTTTGCGGCGGTATAAGCACTTTCCATCCGTGCAACCGATGAACCGCCATGGATGATGAATGCGTGACATACTCTGTTTTTCTCAACCGAGTTTTTGAAGAAATGATGTATTTGCAGGGTATTCATTGACGAATTTGTCCCATTCATTCTTGATTTGTGCAAATGTTTTTTCAATACTCTGCCTCTTGATGATTTTTACCCTTCCAGGTTCTGATCGATGGATGTTGAAGTATCCACGTCTGACTTTTTCCTGAAATTTTACTGATTTTTCGAGACGGTCAGGATTTTTTTTCACTTCCCTGTGCAGAATAGAAGCAGACGCGTCAATAACAAACGTGATGTCTGGTTTTATGTTTTTCAAAATAATGTTATGTGCAAGATTGATCAATTCTACTGGAAGTCCTCTACCATATCCCTGATAGGCGACTGTGGAGTCCATAAATCTGTCAAGCACAATAACCTTTTTTTGTGTGAGAAGAGGCAATATTTGTTCGGCAACCAGTTGATTTCTTGCTGCGAGATACAGAAAGAGTTCTGTCAATGGGTGAATGTCATCTGTTTTAACGAGCAAAATTTTTCTGAGTTTCTTCCCGATTTTTGTTGTGCCTGGTTCTTTGAAAAACAGAACGTCAAATCCCTGCGATTTTAGATGATTTACGAATTTTTTTGCCTGCGTGGACTTTCCGCATCCATCTATTCCTTCAAAACTGACGATGATAGCCCTTTTCTTCATTTAACAAATCTTAAAAAAATCTCTGCCAGTTTTGCGTCGTTTTGTTTGACTTCCACCCTGTATGTGATTTTTTCGTCATCCACGGCAAACTTTTTCAACATGTCATTATATGAAAACAGGTATCCTGTATCATTGATAGTTTGTGGATTGTCTTTCGGCGCAAAACCTATCACATTGACTCTTACGTTTTCAACAGGATTTCCATTTTGAACAACACCTATAATTTTAATCTTCATATCGGTTTTGATGTCAAGGTAATCGCCATCTGCTGCAGTCAAACGGTTGCCATCCTCTGTTTCTATGGCAACCATAAGAGGAGCGGGTCCTGAAGTTCCGGTAATCCGTGGCGATTGAACATTTCCCTGCTGTGTAACTTTTACCGCGCCTGTGGGAAAAAAGAAAAGATAACTGTAATACCCTGTGATGATTGTGAACACAATGGCAAGCAATATACCTATGGCGCCCTTTTTTCTGTTAATCTGATATACAAGAAACCCAATCAATAGCGCGAGAAATGCAATACCAACACAGACCAGCACCAGCAATCTTGCAAGAATGTCTCCATTCATTTTTCCCTCTCCAGTATTGACGTTTTTTTCAGTTTCTTTCTTCTTATTTCAA
Source organism: bacterium (assembly GCA_035392545.1). Lineage (GTDB taxonomy): Bacteria > Ratteibacteria > UBA8468 > B48-G9 > DTJG01 > DTJG01. Next base: position 14,075 of record DAONMJ010000026.1, on the reverse strand, counting down.
CGGACATTTTATGATTTAGAAGGTTTTCTATTTCAGCAAGTCGCTCAATAATGATACCATGTTTTTTGAAAAATTGCGACTGTGCCTCAATGACTGCGTAACTTCTCATAAAATCAAACACATTGAGCCCGGAATCAAATATGGCACTTCCGCCTGTTGGAAGGGTATGACTGGGTCCTGCAATGTAGTCACCGATGGCACATGGAGTATAACTTCCTATAAATATCGCTCCTGCAATCACCTTTTCTGCAATGGCGTTTGCATTTTTGCAAACAATCTGCAGGTGTTCTGGCGCAATGGTATTAACGATGTCAATGGCTGATTCCATTGTGTCAATTTTGATCCAGTATCCTGCCTTAACATTGTTCGAAATTTTTCTTGCAATGGCTGAATCTTCTGATATGAGAAATATCATGCTTTGTTTGTGCTCTTCCTGAGCATTTAAATCCGCTATGACGAAATCAGGATTTGCCGAAGAATCAATCAAAACGACAAGTTCGCTCGGACCAGCGAGCAAATCAATACCAATTATTCCTGCAAGTATTTTTTTTGCCGCATTCACATAGATGTTTCCTGGACCTGCTATGACATTTACCTTTGGAATGGTTTCAGTTCCATAAGCCATTGCTGCAATTGCCTGAGCGCCTCCGACCTTGAATATTTTATTGACGCCAATGAAATCTAATGCCGCGATTATGTATGGATGAATACTTCCATTGCACGAAGGTGGACTGCACGCGATAATTTCCTTGACTCCTGCAATTTTTGCAGGCAGCCCCGTCATCAGCACTGTTGAAACAAGGGGCGCTGTTCCTCCGGGAATGTACAGGCCAACCCTATTCACAGGTTTAACCCTGAAACTGATTTTAATTTCCTTTTCTTTGATGACAAATTGCTTGATTCTTTGCTTTTTATGATAACTGGTTATTCTTTTAATTGCCTGTTTGATTAATTGTCTGTCGGACTTAGAAATCTTACTAACCGATGACGTAATTTCCTGTTCACTGATTTGAAAATTGTCAATGTCTACGCCATCAAATTTTTTTGTCCAGTACCTTAATGCGCCATCGCGACGTTTTTCAACATCAGAGATGATTTTTGACACTATATTTTCCACAGAGGTAGAAAACAGTTTTCTTTCCTTTAACACCTTCTCAACATCAACAGGTCTTATTTGCAACATTTCAGGTTCTCTATTGTTTTTTTATAGTCGCTGCTACCAAAGATAAACGAGCCAGCAACAAGGATATCTGTGCCTGCCTTTTTTACAAGAGGAGCCGTTTCATAATTGATACCGCCATCAACTTCTATCAGAAAATTATAATTGTTCTTTTTTCTCTGTGAGTCAAGCCACTCGATTTTTTTGAGATTGGACGAGATGAATTTCTGACCGCCGAATCCAGGATTTACAGTCATCACAAGGACGATGTCAACACTGGAAAGCACTTTTTCAAGCGATGAAATTTCTGTGGGTGGATTGATTACAATACATGCCTTTTTTCCTGCGGCATGAATTTCTTTTATCAGGTGGTTGTGGTCAATGTTGACTTCAATATGAAATCCAATGATGTCAGCGCCGGCATCTGAAAATTGTTTCCAGTATTTTTCAGGATGGGATATCATCAGGTGCGCTTCAAATGGAAGATGCGTGTATTTTCTTATGGCTGCAAGAATCATGGGCCCGAAAGTGATATTTGGGACAAAATGACCATCCATGACATCAAAGTGTATCATGTCAGCGCCCGATTGGGTGACAGCGCTCACTTCTTTTCCAAGATTTGCAAAGTCCGCTGATAATAGAGAAGGAGATATCATCATGCATCTAATTATAAAGAACTTGCATCGTTCAGTCAAATTGCATATTGCCTTGAGAATTGACGTAACTGGCTGTATGTGTTTAATTATCTCCATGAAAAAGTCGATAAAAATTGAAAACAGGAAGGCGCTTCACGATTATGCGGTTCTTGAAACAATCGAGGCAGGGATTGAACTGAAAGGACCTGAGGTTAAATCAGTAAGGCAGGGTAGTGTAAGTTTGCGGGATTCTTACGCAGGATTTGAGAAAAATGAACTTTTTCTTTATAAAACGCATATCTCCCAGTATCCCGGAGCATTTGAGAAAATAGACCCGTTAAGGAAAAGGAAATTGCTCCTTCACCGCAGTCAACTTGTACGATTACAGAGAAAAGTCGAGGAAAAAGGATTGACAATAGTCCCGCTTTCGCTGTATACTAATAATAAAGGCATAATTAAAGTAAATATTGCTCTTGTTCGTGGGAAAAAACTCTTTGACAAACGTCGGGACATTAAGGAAAAAGAAGTAAAACGTCACATTGAAAGACAAAAAAGAGATACGGGGGCGAAATAGGTCTCGACAGGAGGCAGGAGTGAGAAAAGCTGCCGACCGAGTCGCCGGGGGCTCGTAAAAACCGGCAAACAAAATAGCTGCCACAACAGCTAACTGTCTGGCTGCATAAGCAGCCACCTGACAGAATCCCTGCCCTCGGGATTCTGACCCAGGTCGCATGAGGGCTCGTTCCAGTTCTCCCTCCCAGGAGAATGGAATTAAAAACAATGGGACAGGTGTTCTGGAATCCTGTTTCGGGGAGTCCAGAAAGCACCCAACAAAACCGAAACTATGTCGGTAGATGCTTTTCTACTTCCCCTCTGGACGCGGGGGCAGTACCCGCCGCCTCCACTTTCACAAAAAATCGGTTGATTAACAGGAGTGTACGTGAGATTAACAGTAAAAATTATTGTGTGTGTTGTTCTGCTTTCCTCTATCGCATTCTCTTCAGAATTCACAAATCAAATCAAAAATTATCCGACATACTGGATTGGTAAGCAGAAATATGTGAGTTTGCAGACGATTATTAAGATTCTTGGAATTCAAAGCTGGGGAAGAATAGAAGACAGAATTTTCATTGAATATCAGGGTAAAATTCTGAAAGGAAGCCTCGGATCGTCTGATTTTTATGTTGATGACAAAAGGATGAATCTTGAATACCCGATCAAAGAAATTGAAAAAGAAATTTTTATCCCAGTTGAACCGTTTGATAGAATTCTAACCAGTACCTATGGCTCACAGATTCTCACTCGGGTTCAAAAATTAGGTTCTGAGCCAGAAGCTACTCCAGAAGCCAAGCAACCTGCTATAGAAAAATGGGATGGGGATAGAAAATTTATTATTCTCATTGACCCGGGCCACGGCGGCAAAGATAATGGTGCTGTGGGTAATTATGGACTCAAAGAAAAGGATGTTAATCTTGACATATCACTGAGGTTGAAAAACTTTCTTTTGAGCCAGTTTAAAAAAAACCCAAATATTGTGATAAAAATGACAAGAGAAGATGATAGATTTTTGTCTCTCGACGAACGAGTTGAAATGGCAAAACGTGAAAAGGTAGATATATTTTTCTGTATTCATACAAATTCTTCACGATTTAATAGGTGGAATGCTGATGGATTTGAAACATATTACCCGTCAAGAAAAAGTGAAATTTCATTTACTGCGAAACAGGAAACAGAAGAGCCAATTGATACTGAATCTGATACAGGGGTTGTTTTTCAGATAGTTTCAGATCTTAATACGACCTCAGTCATTGAAGAAAGTAAAATTCTGGCTGAAATGGTGCAGGAGAAACTTGCCGAAAGATTGATATGTCCTGACAGAGGTGCAAAGCCAGCAAGTTTTTATGTATTAAAATATACACCCATGACATCTGTCCTTGTTGAAGTAGGTTTTATTTGCAATCCTAATATTGAAGCAAATTTACGAGACCCTGAAGTCAGGCAGGCAATCAGTGAAACACTTGGAAAAGCGATTGTTCAATATCTCAAAGCAAAACAGACTATTGAATAAAAAATCTCCAATTGCAATTTTTGACTCTGGCATAGGTGGTTTGACTGTTGCAAAAAAGGTACACATGTTGTTGCCAGGAGAAAAAATCATTTATTTTGGTGATACAGCCAGAGTGCCATACGGCACAAAATCTCCAGAAACAATCAGGCAATACGCGATTCAGATTACATCGTTTCTCATTAAATTCAAACCCAAACTTATTGTGATTGCCTGTCATTCTGTTTCTTCTCTTGGAAAAAAATTTCTTGAAAACCGTTTCAACACATACCATTTTATTGATGTGATAAATCCTTCCATTGAGGAAGCAATTAAAATAACAAAGAACAAGAAAATCGGGGTCATTGGTACTCCTGCAACAATTTCGAGCGAAAGATATCCTGAAATTATCAAAAGGATTGATAGAAAAATTTGTGTATACCAGGCGGCATGCCCTTTATTGGTACCACTTGTTGAGGAAGGCTGGATTGACGGAGACGTGATAGAAGCAGTGCTTAGGTATTATATTTCAGACCTGTTAAAAAAACAGATAGATACCTTGATTCTCGGCTGTACTCATTATCCAATGCTGAAAAGAGCGATAAAAAAAATCACCGGCAATTCTGTGCATCTTGTTGATGCTTCTGATGCTACTGCAAAAAAGGTGAAAACTTTTATGATTCAGAACACTCTTTTGAATTCGAGTAAAGAAAAATTTCCGACCCTTTACTATAGCGATTTGCCAGAGTATCGAAAGAAAATTATGAATAATTTCTGGAAGACAGATGGTTTTGTAATCAAAAAGGTCAATATTGAAAAGGAGCTCTGATGTTTGAACTGACAGTAAGTAGCTATTTTTCTGGTGCGCATCGATTGAACGGTTATAAGGGGAAATGTGAGAACCTTCATGGACACAACTGGAAGGTCGATGTGACTGTTGGCGGAGAGATTGATGGTTCAGGTATGGTGATTGACTTCGGGATTTTGAAAGAGATTCTTGAACAGGTGCTTTCGAAACTGGACCACAAATATCTTAATGAAATTGATTATTTTAAGAAAGTTAATCCCAGTTCAGAGAATGCAGCATTGTATATTTTTAAGCAACTTGAGAAAAAATTGAAAGGGTATAATGTGAAAGTGAAAAAAGTGGTTGTATGGGAAAATGAAAAACAGTGTGCCTCTTATTTTGAATAATTTTCTCAATGATTGTTTTATGGTATAATAAAACACCTCACAGGAGCGAAAAATGACCCATCAAACATTAAAGGACTTTGCTGTTGACTTCGAAACAAAGGGTGTTAATTTGTACATGTCTCTTGCATCAAAAACATCCAATCTTCTTGGTAAAGAACTCTTTTATTCTCTTGCCGAACAGGAGGTCCAGCACGCCAGGTTAATAGAGAGAGTATATATTGCTTCAAATGTTAAACAATGGGTAAGTAATACATCTGACATTGAAGCAGAACTAAAGAGTTTCTGGGATAACGCTCAACAACTGAATTTAAAGCAGGACCCTGGCGACCTCTCAGGATATGAGTTAGCAATGGAAATGGAACTAAAATCAATTTCTTCCTATCAGCAATTTCTTAAGAAAACCGATAATGAACAGGAGAAAAAATTTTTGACCTGGGTTATAGAGGAAGAAAAAAAACATCTTGACGCATTGAGAAATGTTTACTACTTTTTGACCAGTACAGGCGACTGGTTCCAGAATGAAGAGAGCAAAATCTGGAATTGGATGAATCAATAACCAGGAGTGATTATGAAAGCCATTTCTGACGTGGTACTTCCAGTGCCAAAAATTTATTCTGGGAAGGTCAGGGAACTATTTGAGATTGATAGTAAAAGAATTCTGATTGTGACAACAGACAGGATTTCTGCTTTTGATTTTGTTCTTCCAAATCCAATTCCAGAAAAGGGTATTATTCTCAATCAACTGTCACTGTTCTGGTTTGAAAAATTGAAAAATGTCTGCGAGAACCATCTTGATATAATTGATTTTGAGCAATTTCCGCAGAATCTGAATGGTTTTCGTAATGTTCTGGAAAAAAGAAGCGTGATTGCAAAAAAGACAAAAAAAATCCCAATTGAGTGTGTCGTGCGCGGGTATATAAGTGGAAGCGGCTGGAAGGAGTATAGTGAATCAGGTACTATTTGCGGAATAAAACTTCCTGCGGGTTTAAGAGAGAGTGAAAAACTGCCTGAACCGATGTTTACTCCTGCAACAAAAGAAGAAAAAGGTGCGCACGATAGAAACATTAACTTTGATGAAATGATAGAAATTGTTGGCAAAGAAGTCGCTTCTCATTTAAAAGATATTTCAATCGCTCTTTACAAACAGGCGTCTGAATATGCTGAACGTAAGGGGATTATTATTACGGACACAAAGTTTGAATTCGGTCTCTACGATGGTAAGATTGTTTTGATAGACGAAATTTTAACGCCTGATTCTTCAAGGTTCTGGGAAAAAGCCGCTTATGAGGCGGGTAGAAGTCAGGATAGCCTTGACAAGCAATTCGTACGTAATTATCTTGAAAGTATTTGCTGGAATAAACAGCCACCTGTACCGGAATTACCGGTTGATGTGATAGAAAAAACAAGAGAAAAATACTGGCAGATTTACAGGATTCTCACTAACTAACTATCCGTTTTATGAAAATTAAATCTGAAAATGTTTATGTTGTGGAAATTGGATTGAGAAAAGGATTGTTTGATGCCTTTGGCAATGAGGTTGCTCATTCTATCAGAGAACTTGGTATCAATGGTATAGACAGGGTTGATGTGTACGATGTTTACAGGGTTTACGGGGATGTCAATTTTTCTCTCGTGCGCAGAATTGCGAAAGACCTTTTGCTGGATCCTGTCGCGCAAACAATGAAAATATACCGGTGTGGTGAAAAACAAAAATCCAGTTGTATCTCTGTTGAGGTCTGGTACAAACAGGGAGTGACAGACCCAGTTGCAATGACTGCGATTAAAGGTATAAAGGACCTTGGTATCAAAAATGAGGTAAAAATTAATTGTGGGAAAAAATATGAATTCCATGGTTCTAAACTGAACAGAGAACTGATTGAAATGATATGCACGAAGATTCTCGCGAATACTCTTATTCAGGACTACATTATCAGAGGGATTTGAAATGGCGCAAGCAACAATCATAGAAATATGTCATGCAACAGATACCCGGTTGATTGAAATCAGTAAAAAAGGACTTCTGTCATTGACTCTTGATGAGATGAAAAGGATTCAAAGATATTTTCTTTCTGCTGGCAGAAATCCAACTGACCTTGAACTTGAAATGATAGCCCAGACGTGGTCTGAGCATTGTTTTCACAAGACATTCAAGAGCAGAATTCAGTTAACTGAAATTCTGGATTCAGATTCGCCGGTCACAGAAGAAATCCCCTCTCTGTTTGCTCTTATCAGGCAGGCAACAGATAACATTAAAAAAAACTGGTGTATTTCTGTTTTTAAGGACAATGCAGGGATCATCAGGTTCGATCGAGACAACTGCGTCTGTTTTAAAGTTGAAACCCACAATCATCCTTCAGCCCTTGAACCCTATGGTGGCGCAGGCACGGGTATTGGTGGAGTCATTCGGGATATTCTGGGCGCAGGACTTGGCGCAAAACCAATTCTAAACACTGACATATTTTGTTTTGCTCCACTTGATACCCGTCACGAAGAACTGGAAGAAGATATTTTTCATCCTCGACGGTTGTTTAAGGGTGTGGTATCAGGCGTAAGGGATTATGGTAACAGAATGGGTATTCCGACTGCAAATGGAGCAATTCTGTTTGACCCTGGATATCTTCACAACATTCTGGTTTATTGTGGTACTGTGGGAATGATGCCTCGCAGTGCTGTGAATAAAAAAGTCAGGTCAGGAGACCTGGTGGTTGTGATTGGTGGAAGAACCGGAAGAGATGGTATCCATGGAGCGACATTCTCATCAGCAAGTTTGGAGAAAGATATACCAACCAGCGTTGTCCAGATAGGCAATCCCATTGTTGAAAAAAAGATGCTTGATGCGTTGATGATGGCAAGAGATGAAAATCTTTATTCAGCAATTACTGATTGTGGAGCAGGCGGGCTTTCATCTGCAGTGGGCGAACTTGCTCAACACTGCGGAGCAAAGGTTCACCTTGATAAAGTACCTCTGAAATATAAGGATTTGAAACCCTGGGAAATATGGGTGTCTGAATCCCAGGAAAGAATGGTGCTTTCTGTTCCGCCGTCAAAATTTAATCGTCTAAAGGAGATACTTGAATCAGAAGATGTTGAGTATGCCTGCATTGGCACATTTAATTCAACTGGAAAGATTACAATTTATCATGAAAAAGATTTGGTGGGAGAACTTGACCTTGACTGGCTTTTTCAAAAAAAGGATTTGCCTGTTTTGAAAGCATTATACGAAAAAAGGGAAACCACAAACATTATTCCTGAAAATGTTAATTTTGAAGATACTTTGCTACAATTACTTGCTGACCCGAATATCGCTTCAAAGGAAATCGTTGTCAGACAATACGACCACGAGGTTCAGGGTCATACCATTATCAAACCTTTTGGCGGTGTCGATGGTTGCAGCGCATCTGATGGCGTGGTGCTTGCTCCAGTTTATGGCAGCAACCGTGGCATTGTTGTTTCGTGTGGTATCAATCCATGGTATGGCATGCTTGATCCTTATTATATGGCAGGCAATTGCATTGACGAGGCATTGCGCAATATCGTTGCCTGTGGTGGAAACCCTGACAGAACAGCAATTCTTGATAATTTCTGCTGGGGAAAGATTGATGATCCGGTGGAACTTGGTAAGTTAACAAGATGCGTGAAAGGTTGTCGGGACTATGCAATAGCGTACAATGTTCCTTTTATTTCTGGTAAGGACAGTTTGAACAATTATTTTACAAAAAGCGATGGTTCTATTGTATCAATTCCAGGGACTCTTTTAATTTCTGCCATCAGCATCATAGATGACGTTCAGAAAACAACAGGTTCTGATTTTAAGGAAGCCGGCAATTTGATATACGTGCTCGGAGAAACCTTTGATGAACTTGGTGGTTCAAGATTTCTGAGTATTTTTAATTTAGAAGGCGGTAGATGTCCTGTGCCGAATCCTGAAATTAGTTTGGCGATTATGAGGAATCTTCATCAGGCAATAAAGAACAATCTGATAATGTCCTGTCATGATTGCTCAGAAGGTGGATTTGCGATTGCCATTGCTGAAATGATGATAGGTAGCGGCTATGGCGCAGAAGTATATCTTGACCGGATGCCTGCAACAACCGAAGAAACTGTATCACTTTTATTCGGCGAAAGTCAGGGAAGGTTTGTTGTTGAAGTTGATGAGGCATGCGTTGAGAAATTTGAAAAACTGTTTAAAAACCTTCCTTGCAAACAGGTCGGGAGAGTGATTCCTGATTTTCGCTTGAAGGTAAACCACAGGGATAATATGCTGCTTGATGTTGATGGCGAAATGATGAGACAAAGGTGGTCAGGAGCAATTTCATGGTAAAAGTCATTATTCTTCGAACTGGTGGAACAAATTGTGACCTTGAAACAGAATGGGCTTGCAAAACTGCTGGAGCAAGTGTTTCAAGAGTCCATATTTCACAGATTACATCTGGAAGGGTCAAAATTCTTGATTTTGACGTTTTGATTGTTCCTGGCGGTTTTTCTTATGGGGATGACCTTGGCGCAGGTAAGGTTCTGGCAAACGAAATAATGCTGAAATGTCAGGAACAGATAGAAAAATTCAGAGAGAAGCAGAGACCTATTATTGGCATATGCAATGGATTTCAGGTGCTGGTGAAGGCGAAAATGTTACCATGCTGGGGAAAACATAGTGCCAGCCTTGTCTGGAACGATTCTGGCAGATTTGAGGATAGGTGGGTGCATCTCAAAGTTGAAAAAAGCATTTCTCCTTTTTTTGAAAATTTGCCAGAAATTATTAGATTTCCTGTGGCGCATGCTGAAGGGAAATTTGTTGTGAAAACTGATAGCATATTAAAAAAGATTGAAAAAAATCAACAGGTTGTCCTGAGGTATGTCGACCCGTCTGGAGAAATAAAAGGGTATCCTTACAATCCCAATGGTTCAATTGCAGGTATTGCTGGTGTGTGCGATGAGAAAGGGCTTGTTGTTGGAATGATGCCTCATCCTGAAAGGGCGTTACTCACACTACATTTGCCTGATTGGTTGAGATTGAGGCAGCGGCAGGAATTTTCTTATGGATATCAGTTTTTCAAAAATGTGATAGAATATTGCTTGTAAATTTTTTTCAGTGAAAGGAGTTGAAATTGGTAGAAAATAGTATTCATGCTAAAGCAGAAACACTTATTGAGGCGCTTCCGTATATCCAGGATTATAAGGGCAAGACATTTGTTATAAAAATTGGTGGCGCGATATTGAGGTTGCCTGAATCAAAAAAGAATATTCTTCAGGATATCGCTTTTCTCAGTGCTGTGGGAATCAAAACTGTTGTTGTGTGTGGAGCAGGTCCCACCATCACAGAAGAGATTGAAAAAAGGGGCAAGAAGGCAAAATTTATTGAGGGTTTGAGGGTTACTGACAGAGAAACCCTTGATATTGTTGTCGAATTTCTCGGCGCCGCAAGAGATGAAGTTGTTGAGACATTGAAAAGTGAATTCAGGACAGAAGCATTTTCCTTAAAACCAGAAGACAGACACCTTATTGCAAAAAAAATTCACTGGCAGAAAGGCGATGAAATCATTGACCTGGGATTTGTAGGACAGGTGGAAAATGTTCAGGCAGATGTTCTTGCTTCTTTTCTTGAAAAGGGTGTTGCTGTGTTCGCTCCGATTGGCATTTCACTGGATGGACAGAAGTATAACATCAATGGGGATTCAGTTTCTTCTGCTGTTGCGCAATCTCTTGGCGCTGAGAAACTAATTTTTGTCACCGGTGTCAGGGGAGTGATGAGAAATCCAGATAATCCTGATACTTTGCTATCTGTCATCACTGCGTCGCAGGGAGAAAATCTGATTAAAGATGAAGTAATTTCGGGCGGGATGATACCAAAAATCAGAGGCGCAATCGGGAGTTTGAAAGGTGGTGTGAAAAAGGTGCACATTATCAGTGGAAATGTGGCGCATTCAATTATTCTTGAAGTGTTCACAGAACAGGGTATTGGAACAGAAATCATACTTGACGGGGAAAACAATGGATGAAATAACTGTCAAGCAATACTACAATGATTATATTATTGGTTGCTATGGTAAAGAAAATTTTGTGTTTGTGAAGGGTAAAGGTCCATGGTTGTGGGATATCAATGGAAAAAAGTACCTTGATTTTTTCCCTGGATGGGCAGTGAGTGGACTTGGGCATTGTCCAACAAGGGTTGTGAAAGCACTGACAAAACAACTAAAAACCCTGATGCACGTGGCAAACAATTATTACATTGATGTTCAGGCATTGTGCGCAAAGAAACTGATTGAAATTTCTTTTGATGGGAAGGTATTTTTTTGTAATAGTGGGGCTGAAGCCAATGAGGCAGCCATTAAACTTTCCCGTCTTTATGGCGCAAAAACAGGCAGGTATAAGATTATTTCCATGCGCAATTCATTCCATGGAAGAACCCTTGCGACTGTCACGATGACAGGCCAGGAAAAATATTCAGCGCCCTTTAAGCCACTTCCAGACGGATTTGCCTACGCACAGTTCAATGATATGGATTCGCTGAGGTCCTGTGTTGATGAAAAAACAGTTGCTGTGATTGTTGAGCCGATTCAGGGAGAGGGCGGCATTAATGTTGCTGATCAATCATATCTGCAATCATTGCGTGATTTTTGCAACAGAAATGATTTACTGTTAATTTTTGATGAGGTTCAAACAGGCATGGGGCGTACTGGCAATTGGTTTGCATTTCAGCACTATGGAGTGCAGCCAGATATTATGACTCTTGCAAAAACCCTTGGCGGTGGGTTTCCTGTCGGAGCAATGATAGCAGGAAAAAATATTGCAGAACTTCTTGTACCTGGAACCCATGCTTCCACCTTTGGCGGTAATCCACTTGCCTGTGCTGCTGCGATTGCTGTTATGGAAACCATTGAGGAAGAACATTTGTGTGAAAATGTTTCAAACCTTTCTGTCTGGTTTATTTCTGAATTGAAAAAATTACAGAAAAAGTTTCCTGTAATAAAGGAAGTAAGGGGAATTGGCTTCATGATAGGAATGGAACTTGAAGTACCTGGGAAAGATTTTGTTGAAAGATGTAGAAAGAATGGATTACTGTTGAATTGTACACATGACACAGTAATCAGGATTATGCCACCTCTTGGTATAAAGAAATCCCTTCTAAAAAAAGGACTGGGTATTATCAAAAAATCCCTCAAAGAGGAATTTAATAATTAATGAAGAACAAAAGAGACCTTCTTGATATCAGGGATTTGAGTAAAACAGAGATTTATAAAATTTTTGAACAGGCAAAATTCTTTAAGTATCAGAGAAAGAAACATATCACAATTACAGACACATTGAAAGGTATGTGCATAGGACTTCTGTTCCGTAAACCATCAAGCAGGACAAGAATTTCTTTTGAGGTCGCAATTATTGAACTGGGTGGAAACCCGATGTTTCTGGAAGCAGGGCAGTTACAGATTTCAAGAGGAGAAACAATTTATGATACAGCAAGGGTTCTCAATTTATATTTAAGCGGTCTTGTAATCAGAACATACCAGCAATCAGAAGTTGAAACATTTGCAAAGTATGTTGACTTTCCTGTGGTGAATGCCCTTACAGACCTTTTTCATCCATGCCAGATTCTTGCTGACTTTTTTACAATCTGGGAGGTAAAAAAGAATCTTGAAGATGCTGTGATTACTTATATCGGCGATGCCAATAATATCTGTAACACCTTGATTCTTGGCGCAGACATTCTTGGTATCAAGATTAATGTCTCATGTCCCCAGGAATTTTCGGTGAGCGAAGAAATAATCAAGTCAATGAAAAATCCGTCTCTTTTGAACATAAACAATGACCCTTCTGCGTTTATTTCTGAATCAGATGTGATTTATACAGATACCTGGGTGAGTATGGGTAATGAGCAGGAAAAACAGAGACGCCTTGAAATTTTCAGACCATACCAGGTGAACGAAAAACTTGTTCAAAATGCACGAGAGGACTTTATTTTTATGCATTGTCTGCCAGCCCACAGAGGAGAAGAAGTCACAGATGAAATTATAGATGGAAAAAATTCTGTTGTCTGGCAACAGGCAGAAAATCGTCTGCATGTCCAGAAAGCAATTTTACACTTTCTTTACAGTGGTTGAGCCAATCTAAATGTTTTCAGAGAAACGGATAAAAAAAGTTATTGCACATCTTGAATCAAAAAAAATTGACTGTTTTGTTACTGCAAATCCTTCAAACATATTTTATCTCACAGGGATTTACAATGTTGAAGGTTATCTTTGCATCAGCAAAAAAGATATGAAATTTTTTACCGGTGGCATTTATTATCAGTATGCTGTTGACAGGCAGAATGTTCTCAAGATTCCTGATTTTCAATGTGAACAAATCAAGGGTAAAAACTTTTACGCCTATTTAAAATCATTCAAGAAACCCTCAATGCTTTCATCAGAAATTTCTGCTGGTAGATGGGAACAGTTATGCCAGGAAACAGGCAGAAAAATCAACCTGATTGACAATTTCATTGCCCGCATGAGAATGGTGAAAGATGAAGAAGAAATAATGAAAATAAAAAAAGCCGGGAAAATTGCCTATTCGGTATTAAATAAGGTAAAGCGTCTCATCAAACCAGGCGTTTCAGAACTGGACATTGCCGCTGAAATTCTTTATCAGATACGAAAACAGGGTGGAGATAAGGAAGCATTTGGAGTGATTGTTGCTTCTGGTATCAATTCATCTTATCCCCATCATCAACCATCAACAAGAAAATTTAAAGATAATGACATCGTTGTCATTGATATGGGAGTGTGCCTTGATGGTTATAATAGCGATATTACAGATACATTGATAATTGGAAGAATCGAGAAGGAAGCAAAGCATGTACTTTTCGCTATTAAAGAAGTCCATAAGTATGTTGAAGAAAAAATAAGAACAGGAGAAAAATCCTGCAAGAAATTGCACAACCTTGCTGCAGAAATTTTCAAAAAATACGGTCTTGAAAAATTTTTTACCCATGGGCTCGGTCATGGTGTAGGCATTGATGTTCATGAAATGCCGCAATTATCTCCTGTAAGTAGGGATAAACTGGAAA
>DAONMJ010000025.1:0-18661 GCA_035392545.1 bacterium | reverse complement strand
ATACAGGTCTCCTTTCCAGACACCATTGTTGTCAAGTTGTAGTTGTTCTGTGTTTTTGAGAAATTCAAGGTAGGATAACAGGTAATTGACAATTGCTGAAGACAGAGAATTTTTTGCACTCAGAAACGATTCCTGTGCTTCAAGTAAATCTCTTGTTGTTGCTCTGCCTGCCTGAAGCATTAAATCTGTACTTTCAACCCTTCTTGTTGCAAGTTGTAAACTGTTTTTCTGCACAATGTAACTCTGGTATGCTTCTTCAAGGTCTCTTATAGAATTTAAGATTTCAAGTTTTATGTTCTCCCTCTTCAGCGTAAAATCCCTCTTTTTTCTGTCAAAGTTAATCAATGCCTGCTTATATCTATTCCTGTCTGAAATTTTTCCGGTAGGCAATTCAAAATCTATGCCTGCTGAGTAGGAGGGTTGTTTCAATTCAAGGTCAAATGTTGATTTTTCTTCTGTTGATGAAGAAACTGTGCCGGAGAAGTCAATTCTACTTCTGAGTAAATTTTTAGCGATAGCAAGATTTCTTTCAGCATCGCCAACATAATCTGAATAAGTCATCAGGTCAAGTCTGTTGCTCAAGGCATACTCTATGGCGGTTTCTGTGTTAATGTCGATCGGATTTAACCCATTTTCTAAAAATAGTTCCAATGCTTTTTTATCAAGTACAATAACAGTTTCTGGTGAAAGACCGAGGAATATTTTGAATTCATCTTCCTGCTGTTTGTAGTTGTTACCTGCCTGTATCCACTGCTGGTATGCACGATATTCATTCTGTCGTGCCTGGTCTGCTTGAAGGGGTGGAATCCTTCCAGCAGCCGCCAGCATTTCCACTCTTTCCCTGGTATCTTTTAGAAAGACATAATTCTTCCAGTAATTGTCCAGATTGTTTTGCGCAAGAATAATGTTGAAATATTTCTGGGCAACCTGGACTGAAAAACTTCTCTGATATCTGAGGAAGGACCTTATTTGATAGACAACATTTCTTTCTGCCTGAACGAGATTTTCCTGGGCAACCAGGCGTCCAGCACCCTGAAATAATGGTTGAAATATATTTAAACTCAATGCAGTTTGATAGATGTTTTCCTTGGAACCTGTGAGATATTTTGTCAGATACTGACCGATATCAAATGTAATTTGTGCTCCCTGGGCGAGCCACTTCACAAGGGAAAGATTGAGATTTCCAGAAACTATATCTTGTCCAGAAGCAGAATTCCATTCTACTGAGCCAGATGCGTCTCTCTGAACGCCGTAGAGATAACGCTGATATGTCAGAGAAAGGGCTGAAAGATACACGTCTTCCTTTGCAGTCTGATATTCGCGGTTGCTTTTTGCTGCAAGAATAAGGGCATCCTTTAAGTTAAGAAAAATTGTTTCATGTCTGGTCTCATCTACCAAACCAGAATCTTTGATTTTCCCTTTTTCAGCAGGTTGCTGTTTTTCCCTTAAAATGGAAGAAACCTCTCTGTCAGCGCTCTTTTCATAATAAGAAACACTGCATCCGCAGAGGCATACAAGCAGCACCATAATGAAATAATATTTTTTCATTCCCATGTGTCAATGTTTGACGAAATAAACACAGATATGGTTTATAGTCTTGTTTCCCTTATAGTATCCACCATTACCCTGATATTGTCCAGCGGGATATTATCATGTAATTCTGTGCTTGAGCCAGGAAAGTACCATGGACCCCCATCCTGTATCGCCTGAATTGTTGCCTGACGAACCTGCTCGCGTGTGCCGTATGGTAGAAGTTGACTGCAATCGATACCTCCAAGCATGATTAAATCTTTGTGTCTTTTTCTTATTTCTTTCAGATTCATACCTGCGATTACTTCAAGAGGATTGAGTCCGTCAATTCCAGTTGCCACCAGGTTGTCAAGGATTGGCATGACATTGCCATCTGTATGAAAAATGAATTTTACATTCTTTTTATGATAGACATCAACAAGTTTTTCTAAATGGGGATAAAAATATTTCTTCATAATCTCAGGAGAAAAAAGTGGACCATTTTTTGAAGCAAGGTCTTCACAGTCAAAAATGGCAGGAAACTCAGAAACATTCTTTGCCCTGTTGATAACCTGTACCTTAAATTCAGTTCCAAGATTCATCCACTGGTCAAAAATGTCAGGATAATCAGTGATGAGGTATGAAAATAACTCAAGTCCGATACCTGCATAAAGCTGAATGCCTGTTTTAATCAGGTAATTTCCAAAAAGAAATATATTGTTGAATTCATCTCTTATTTGTACAAGTTGCTCAATTCTCGCGTCAAGAGCAATGGCTTCTTTTTCAATATTTTCTGGATTTGAAAAATACTCAATCTCATTTTTGATATTTTTTACCACATCATCAAGATTGAGAGTAAATCTTCTGTGATACCACGCAGTCCATCTTTTCTGTTCAATAATTGTTCCATCTTCTGCGATGATTTTTTCTTCCTTCTGCGGGTACATAATAATCCATCTTGTTGCATCAACCATATTGTCTAAGGCAGCGTGAACAACCTGTTTCCCGTTTTCCACTGTTAACTTTTTCCCTGCATAATATTCGATTGCAGCATCATTGGTAAGGATGTCAAACAATGGATATCTATCAAAATTTTGATGGTTTAATACTGCAAGACTTCTCTGTTTTCCATTCATAGTTACCTGCCTATTGATGTTGAAGTACCTCTATCATTGCTGCAATATTTTCAGGTTTTGCTCCATATGGTATGGAATGAGCAGGTGCAACCATATAATCACTGACAGAAATAATTACCAATCTTGCGCTCAAATTCAGGGTCATTATAGTATTGCGCCATTTGAAGCCTGACCCTGTGGGTGAAACCTATAAAATATGGAACCGTTGGTCCCTGCCGATGGTTAATCGCATTTATAACTATTTCTCTTTTGGTCATGGTATTATTTTAACCAAACTCAAAAAAATTTCCATAAATTTACGAACACAGGCAGATACTGTAAAATATAACATTATGGAAAAAGAAGAACTTTACCAGATACTTCGAAAATTTAAAAATGGTCACTATTCTTTTGACGATGTGTTTGAACAGTTAAAAATTTTACCATTTTCAGATCTCAGACACTCAAAAATAGACCATCACAGAACATTAAGGGTTGGCTTTCCTGAAGTTGTGTATGGTGAAGGAAAAAGTGTTGACCATCTTGTCTCCATTATCAGAGAACTTTCAGGCAAATACAAAAATTTTATCATTACCAGGATTTCTAGAGAAAAGGTTGATGAAATCCTGAAAACATATCCAGAACTTGTTTATCATGAAAGCGCGAGAATTCTTACTGGCAAACCAATAAACAAACAAAGGAAAAAAGAAGTTGCGGTGCTGTGCGCTGGAACTTCTGACTATTTTGTTGCAGAAGAAACAGCTGTGACACTTGAGATACTCGGTAAAGGAGTTGAGAGAATTTATGATGTTGGCGTCAGCGGCATTCACAGGATTGTGCCACATTTGAAGAAACTTAATCAGTGTAAGATTTTGATTGTGATAGCCGGGATGGAAGGGGCTTTACCTGGTGTCATTGCAGGAATGACCGGGAAACCCGTGATTGGAGTGCCGACTTCTGTTGGTTATGGAACAAATTTGAAAGGATTTGCACCGCTTCTCACGATGCTGAATAGTTGCGCGCCGATTGTTGTTGTCAATATTGATAATGGTTTTGGAGCAGCATTTTTTGCCTGGCTCGTTTTGAGAAAGTGACTGTTTTTTAAAATTTGATAAAATAACCCAAAAGGAAAAATCATGAAAAAGATAATAAGTGTGCTATTCATTGGATTTGCGATTGTTTTTACTGGTTGTGCGATTCATCCTGGTTTCAGGGCTGAAAGAGAAGGCAGGAGTATGATTACTGATTATCCAATGAATAAAGTTGCTGTTGTCAGGGCAATCGATCAGCACAGGGTTATCTACGGAATGACGATGGAAGAAGTTATTGCAAGCTGGGGAGAACCTGAGTTACAGCATGAATTGATTATCAATGGAAAGGTTTATCAATCATGGGCTTATAGAAAAAATAACAGAACTCACATTATTTATTTTCATCACGGAATTGTTGTGGATATAAGATAAAAAATGGTTCTACCTGATAAATGGATTAAAAGAAACGCAAAAAAGGGATTGATTGAGCCCTTTTTTGAATCAAGTGTAAAAAAAGGTGTGATGAGTTATGGGGTTTCTTCTTACGGTTATGACTTTATGCTTGCTGATGAATTCAAAGTTTTTACAGGAAGCAATACCATAGACCCGAAAAACCCTGATCCTGGTTCTTTCAAAAATTTTACCGGGAAAGTTTGTGAAATACCGCCAGGAAGTTTTGTTCTGGGGAGAAGCGTAGAATATTTCAGAATACCAAGAAATGTGCTTGGGATTTGCCAGGGAAAATCAAGTTATGCCCGGTCAGGAATTGTGGTATATGTCACGCCACTTGAACCTGAATGGGAAGGCCATATTACTATCATGATAGCAAACCTCACACCTGTGCCAGGCAGGGTTTATGCTGGCGAAGGAATATGCCAGGTCATATTCTTAAAGGCAACAGGCGAGTGCGAAAAGTCATATGCAGACAAAAAAGGCAAGTACCAGAAGTCCAAAGGTATTATCTTCGGCAGATAAAAAACTTGCTGTGGGGATTGATATTCTTGAAAGGGCTCGAATTAACATTGCCCTGAGACGTCATGGGCAGAGATTTTTGAAAAAAATTTACACACAGCGTGAAAGGAAAAGCTTTCCTGAAGAAAAAGAAATCTATTTTTCAATTGGATTTTCAATGAAAGAAACATTCTGGAAGACACTTCCAGAAAATATTCAGAAAAAAACGTACTTTAATGATATTGAAATTTTGTGGGATGGTGATAACCTGGAATTGTTTCATTCAGGAAAAAAAGTGAGGAATGTTCATTATTCTTATGCCTTCAATGAGAAATATGTGTTGACCACTGTGGTGAGGGGTATCTGAAAATCATGAAAAAGTACCATATTGTTACAGGTGGAATGGGTTTTATTGGAAGTGCTCTTGTATGGCAGTTGAATGAAATGGGAATAGATGACATTATTGTAGTTGATATACCCGGTCAATCTGAATCATGGAAAAACCTTGTAAATCTTAAATTTGCTGATATTTTTGACAGAGACGAGTTCATCTTAAAACTTGAAAAAGGTACTTTCAATGGTTGTATTTCAGGTATCCTTCATATGGGAGCATGTTCAGATACCACAGAAAAGGACTTCAGTTTTTTACTTGAAAACAATTACCACTACACAAAAAAACTTGCAATATGGGCAAATGCACGAAATTGCAGGTTTATTTATGCATCATCAGCAGCCACCTATGGAAATGGTCCAGAGTTTTCAGACAATGAAGAAAAACTACATTTGCTGAAACCATTGAATCGTTATGGTTATTCCAAACACCTTTTTGACCTGTGGGCTTACAAGAATCAACTGCTCAGTAAAATTGCAGGACTGAAATTTTTTAATGTTTTTGGTCCGAATGAGTACCATAAGGGAGAAATGAAAAGCGTCGTTGTGAAAAAATACTTTGAAATCCTGAAAACAGGTACAGCGCAACTTTTTAAATCTTACAGGAAGGATTCCCCGGACGGTGAGCAAAAACGTGATTTTATTTATGTAAAGGATGCCGTGAAAATGACACTGTTCATCTATTTTCATTCAGCAATCAATGGAATTTTCAATATTGGGACTGGCAAAGCAAGAAGTTTTAATGACATTGTGAAAATAGCATTTAAAACCCTTGGGAAAAGAGAAAACATTCAGTATATTGAAATGCCAGAATCAATAAAAAATTCATACCAGTATTTTACTCAGGCAGACATATCAAAATTGCGCGCAGCAGGATACCAAGAAAATCTTTTTACCCTTGAGCAGGCAATAGAAGATTACATCAAAAATTATCTTCAGCACCAGGACCCGTATCTTAAGGTCAATCGTTGACCTTTCTTTTTATTCTCAGGGAGATTTTTTCCAAAAGAAAGGATGCGCCAGCAATGTATGCTGCGTCATTGAAAGCAGTGTTTCCGTGGGTTTCACCCTCAAGAATAAAAATAGAGGGCTTTATTGTATCTGATGTGGCGAATAACCTTGCGTAAAATTCAAGACATGATTTTTCATCAACCCTTGGATCTTTTTCACCAATTGTGATGAGTAAAAACCTGTTTGCAAGCCGGTTAACAAGATTTATAACGTTTGAAGAGGCAATAACAGGATTATCTTTCAGGGATTTAAACTCTCTGATTTTTCCTAAGTCAGTACACGGAGCATGAACAACTGCTGCATACACACGTTCATCATAAGCCATGATATGCATGGCTGAAAGTCCACCACGGGAAACACCTGTCATAACAATGGTATTTTCCCAGGCAAGTTTTTCTTTAATGGCAAAATCAATGATTGATGAACCGATTTTTCTGATTTTTTCAAAAATGTCCACACCATCAGAAATTGCATTTGCCCAGCCACCAAGACCTTCACCATAATTGTCTATATGCTCGCCATGGTTTGGCAGGTCAAAACCTATAACACGATGTCCTGCAGCAAGAAATACATTTGAAATGATGTTGTAGTCAGGATGATTCAATGTATGATGGCAGTCAGCAGCAATAGTTATCAGCAGTACAGGTCTCTTGCTGAGATTTTCAGGACTCCGCAGCACAAAATGATATACCTGCCCGTCAATCTGACATTTGTATTTCCTATCAACACAAGAAGGTGTATTCACCTGTTTTAATCAATTCAGTGAATTACTTTGCTGGTTTCATGGGTTTGCCGCAGCAAACTGGTACTGGCTCACCTTCGTCCACTGTCTTTTTTGGGCATTTGTCCGTATTAACCGCACATTCATACTCTTTTTTCTCTTTCTTTCTGGAACCACAACAGCAGCATCCACACATATTTTCCTCCTTTTAATCAGTTATTGTTAAAATGTTTTGAAATATTCTTTGCCTGCATTACAGAGCGGACATCGATCAGGCGCATCACCTTCAATGGTCCAGCCACACATTTTGCATATGGAAATTTTACCAATTTCAATATCTGTGCCTGATTCAACTGCCTGTTTTGCTTTTACATACAGCCCTGCGTGAACCTTTTCAGCAGAAATTGCATAATTGATGCTTTTTTGCGCTGCTTTTTCTTCCTGCAATTTTGCAACTGCATCAAACGCAGGATACATTTCTTCTACTTCGTAAGTTTCTCCTGATATCGCTGTCTGGAGATTTTCTACTGTATCTCCGACTTCACCGAGCGCCTTCAGGTGATTTGTTGCATGAACCTGTTCAGCAAGAGCAATGGCTTCAAACAATCTTGCTACATTTTTCTTTCCCTCTTCTTCTGCTTTCTTCGCAAAAATGAGATATTTCATGTGCGCCTGACTTTCACCAGCAAACGCTGCCTTCAAATTTGCTTCTGTCATTTTTTTCATTAAAATACCTCCTTTCAACAGTTAGTTTTTAATTTTTTTGCGATCTCAGCAACCCTTTTACCTAAAAAGTTGCACAATTTTTTTTCTTCTTCAGAAAGTGGCCTGAAATTTTCCTCCATTCCAACAACATGGCTTGCTCCATATGGTGTACCGCCTGAGTTTGTTTTCATAAGATCCGGGTTACTTGAAGGAATTCCCACAATTACCATACCGTGGTGCAAAAGAGTAAGCATCGTTGCCAGGCAGGTTGTTTCCTGTCCACCGTGAAGAGAAACAGAAGATGTGAAAATACCAGCAGGTTTTCCAATGAGTGCTCCTTTAAGCCATAATGGACCTGTTTTATCAAGAAAGTTTCTCATCTGGCTGCACATATTTCCAAATCTTGTGGGAGTCCCTATCAAAAGCCCGTCACATTCTTTCAAATCATCAAGGGTTGCAACAGGTACATCCTTTTGAAGTTCTTGCGCCTTTTTGATGTCTGAATTGCCTTGAATTATGCTTTCAGGAAGAAGTTCAGGCACCTTTCTTAAGAGTGGGTGAGCATCCTGCACCTGTTGAATTCCTTTTACCACTTCCTGCGCCATCTGAAACACATTTCCATACATACTGTAGTACAGCACCAGGATTTTGGTTGCCATTTTTCACCTTTCAGTCAACAATTTCAATTGGTTTTTCACCCTGCCACAGCCCGTGGAGATTACACATTTCCCATGCCTTGAGAAATCCATGGCTGTGAGAAAGTTTCACCCTGAATGTGACCTTTGGAGATGCAGAACCACCATTGAAATATGCCCGTGCGAGGAATGTATCTCCACTGTACAGTTCAACCCACTGAATGAAATGGCCTGGTTCATTTGGGTGCGGAACAAGTTTTCCAACCTCAACTGTCACTTCAAATTCTTCGTCTCTTTTTACCTTATCCGGCGCAGTGATGACAGGAACATGCTTTTTTTCAAAGTCAGTCATATTTGCAGTGTCTTTTGGCCTGTTTACCCCGCACAAAATATCACTTTCACACTTATACACTTTTTTCTCCTCCATTTTTCCTCCCTGTTTCTCTTTTGATGCATAAAATAAGTTTTCGTTTCATTTTTCTCTTGCAAAAATTAGGTTTCCCTCAGAGTATAATTCAACAGGTAAGTCCTTTAATAACATTGCTCTTGGTTTTTTTGCAATGCAATTGATTGCAATAAATACGAACGGAATAGCACTTGCAAATTTTCCAATTTTGATGTGTGTTCCATGTTTTCCGCTTACCAGTATCCCTATTTTACCTGATTCATCCTTAATCAGTCGACCAATTGCAGGGGTTTTTGAAAATTTAGGATTTGCAGGATTCCAGCAACTTGTTGTCCTTCGCCTTTTCAGATTACCATCTTCATCAGGTATACAGATAGAACGGATTTCAACTGTTTTTGTGCCCGCAAACAGACCTTTTCCTAAGGGTTTCCATTGCATAAACTTTTCCACATTTACTTTATTATAGCATAATGAGGAGCAGTATACTCACCCTTTACAAATTCCTCCTTTAATTTTCCCCCTTACAAAATTCCTTCTTCCATGTCCCCCTTTACAAAAGGGGGATTAAGGGGGATTTAGAAATCTCCCCCAGCCCCTCTTTTATAAAGAGGGGAGTTAATTTTCCCCTTTGTGAAATTTTTTTCATATTTCCCCTTTATAAAAGCCCTCATCTCGTTCTCCCCCTTTACAAAAGGGGGACAAAGGGGGATTTTAAGAAATCTCCCCAGCCCCTCTTTTATAAAGAGGGGGGTAGTATGAGATAATTTTATAAAGATGGGAAATAGTATGAGGTGATTTTATAAAAAAGGATGTGATGTTGTCCTGCTGCCCCATTTCAGATCACTCTATTCTACCTTATTTTCCATCTACCCTTAATGGGGAGCAGTATACAAATTATTAATAATTGCTCTCAAATGATAGGCATCCAATATATGGATTTTCCTTATCTTGACGTAGTTATTCCTTATGATAATTGGGACGGGGTGATTTCTGATATTCAAAGGATAAGATGTGATGGAGTTCCTGAAGTTGCTTATGAAAATGCAGAAGTTAGACTTTTTGGGAATGACACATATTGGAATATAATGTCGGATCAAGATCACCTGAAATATCATAATAAGTATTGTACACCTCGTGACCAAAGAATGTCTCAACAAGAAAGGAAGTTGTATTCTCCATAGTTTTTATAAAAGGATATGAACAAAAAGAAATTGTTATTTTTTGGAATGGGTGGAAAAAATGCGTATGTTAACGTTTATTGTTTTATTTCTTACTGCAGGATTCTCCTATGTTATTAGTTGGTGGTTCATAGAGAGAGATAGAAGAATTATAAAAGAGAAAGGTATTATTATATTTGTAATTAGTTTGGGTTTATTTGGGTTAGACTATTCTTTAACAATAATGCCCATGATTTTTGAATCGCACTCCCATATCATAAATCTTACAAAAGTTTTCTTCTGGAAACATTTTTGGTTTTTCATTTTGTCTGTGATATTTCTTAAACATGTCTTGATACAGGAAAAAAATTTTGGGTATTACTTCTTTATACCTGTATTTTTTTCAGTTTTGCTCGTATCATTTTTTGAAACAATTATTTTACTTGACTCAGATGAACTAAATGAATATTTTATAAGTGATTTTGTAGGTTGGGTTTCTTATTTCGGAGTATTTGGGGGTATTGTTTCTGGTTTATTGTTTGGCACTTTAAAAACTGTACAAAAAATTTCTCTATCATTAAAGAAAATTCTTACTTTATTGTTTTACATTTTATTTTTAGGTTTATGTTCATTATTACCTGCTTATGCTGTAAGTTTTTTTATTCCCAAAGAATCTTTTTTTCATCTTTTCATTGTACCAGTTTTTGTTTATGTAATTTCCTTTATAATATTTGGAGAAATAAAGAATTTCATGAATAGAAGAGGAGGAGGTAAAAAATGTTGAAATTAATTTTATTTTTTAGTTCAATTTTACTCATGGCATCTTTTAATTTTCATTTTTTATCTTTGTTTAGAGAGAACTTATGTTGGTGTGAAGATTCAAATATTACAGATGTGGAAAAAAACATTAAACAAATTCTTACAGAAGAAGAATGGAATAGATATCTGGAATTAAAAGAAATAGATGCTAAACGCAAAGAAATTAGTATAAAATATTGGCAATCTGTAGGACCGAGTTTTGATGTAAAAAACCCAAAGGATAAAGAACAAGCAGAACGATATAAAGAAGAACTTGATATGTATGATAAGATATGGGAGAAAAAAGCAAAGGAATTTTGGGAAATTCTTGCTCCACAGCAAGAGAAAGCATATCTTTTAGGTGTAGAAATAGATAAAATTGAACCAGAATCATCAGCGTGGATTTTTGCCTCTATTTTTTCAGATATTAAAACAAATTCGGATACGCTTTTAAAAAGTTATTTATATTTTCACAAATATCAAAACAAAATGCGAGAATCTTTGAAAGGCCGTATGATAAGAGGAATTTTCTCTTATTTAGAAAACATAAATTTTCACCAGGAGAAAGATGCTATAAATGAAGCTCTAAAATTTTTAGAGGAATCCAAAAAACCACAAGAAGAAAAAGTAATAGTTATGCAATTTTTATGGGATGTATGGAGTAAATTCTTTCCAAGGATAGAAAAGATGGAAAACAAAAAAGAGATATACGGGGAAATGAATAAACAGGTCTTAAATATAGTAGAAAAACTGAAGAATTACTTAGAAAAACCTGAATTATCTGCTAAAAGTAAAGAGATTCTTGAAAAATTTAAGGATTACTATTTGAAACAAGATTTGCCAGAAGATTTCAAGAATACAGAAGGATATACTGATGTAATTAAATATGTCAATCGTATAAATTAGTTATAGTTTTGAAGATGTTGGAAGAGAAATTCTCAAACTTCTTCCTCATGGTTCAATAATAGCAGAAATTCCAGTAATAAGATATCGTTCTAACGACTTAATATTAATCCTGTTAAAATCACATATGAGACTAAAAAAGGAATTATTACTGCTGACATGAACAGAGATGGAAAAGAAGAGATTATAGTTGCCTATTACACTTCCCCACATGATTACTGGATAGAAAAAGATGGTAAAAAGGTTGCTGATGAAAGATTTTATGATAGAGCCAGGGTTGCTATTTTTGAAATTAAAAAAATGTGGGAAAGTAAGGGATACGGGAACTTGTTTGATATAAATTTTTTACCTACAACTTTAAAAAAAGAAAAAATTGAATATCCATGGTATGTTTTTGGTGCTAAAGATATAGATGGAGATGGGTTTTTAGAACTTATATTTTCTCGAACAGAATATACTGCAATGAGAGGAGTAATAGAAATT
The DNA here is from genome assembly GCA_035392545.1 of bacterium. GTDB lineage: Bacteria > Ratteibacteria > UBA8468 > B48-G9 > DTJG01 > DTJG01. The sequence continues at coordinate 6,846 of DAONMJ010000025.1, read as the reverse complement.
TGGAGATGGAATGGGAAAGAATTTACACAAAAACTAATCACAGATGGTGAACTTCTTTTTCAAACTACTGAGAAGGATTTAGAGGTTGTTTCTATCAGTTATTATGCAGGAGAGATTACAGAAATTCATTATACTTATGACAAATCTTTGGGTAAATATAAAATTAAATCTCAATTTACAAAAGTTCTTTCTGATTATATGAGGGAAAACACAAAAGGCAAGTAAAAACAGACTTAAATTCCCAGAAAAAACATCCCTGGTGGGAGCAAAATAAAGATACATTCAAGTTTCCAGAAAAACCACAAACCTAACCCCAAAGGCAATTTCAGACCTAGATAGCAACCCTGGTATTTTTTGTTATAAAAAACTTTGTTTTTCATTTTTCAATTCTACCCTTGACAAATTTTTTCAATATGTTAAACCTTGTGAGTGAAAAATTGAATAAACCAAAAAATTTATCAGGGGGGACTATGGATGAAAGGATTAAAAAAATTCTTGGAAAAATGAGTATTGAAGAAAAGGTGGCACAGTTGACCTGCATTGAGAGGAATGAATTACTTGAAAAGGAGCATTTTTCAAAGGAGAAAGCAATTGCTCGGTTAAAAAATGGTGCAGGACAGGTTAGTCCCATTTTAAGACCATTTGGTCCAGAGGAGGGAACAAGAATTTCCAATGAAATACAAAAAATTGCATTAGAAGAAAGCAGTTCAAAAATTTCAGTGATTATTCACGATGAATGCATTCATGGATGTATGGCAAAAAAATCAACGAGTTTTCCTCAGTCAATCGCTCTGGCAAGCAGTTGGGACCCTGATATGATGTATCAGGTAGCAAAAATTATTGGAAAGGAAACAAGATCAAGAGGAATTCACCAGGCACTATCGCCCACAATCAACATTGCAAGAGACGCAAGACATGGAAGGGTGGAAGAAACCTATGGAGAAGACCCGTATCTTACTTCTAAAATGGCTGTTGCATTCATCAAGGGATTGCAGAGCGAAAAGGTAATTGCGACCCCGAAGCATTTTGCTGCTGATTTTGCTGGAGATGGCGGAAGAGATAGTAGCGCAGTATTTTTTTCAGAAAGAATTTTAAGAGAGGTATTTTTCCCTGCCTTTAAAGCCAGTATTATGGAAGCAAAGGCGTGGTCATTGATGGCGGCATATAACTCAATTAATGGCATCCCATCTTCTTCAAACAGGTGGCTTCTTACAGATGTTTTAAGAAACCAGTGGGGTTTTGAAGGATTTGTTGTGTCTGACTATGGAAGTGTGTGGGGTTTGTATGGAAGCCACAGGGTTGCTTCAACAGTGGCTGAGGCAGGAAAACTTGCTCTTGAGGCAGGGCTTGATATTGAAATTCCTGCGTCTTCATGTTTTTCACATCTTGCACGACTTGTAAAGGAAGGAAGGGTTTCTGAGGCAACTGTTGACCGTGTAGTGGAAAGGGTATTGAAGGGCAAAATCTGGCTTGGACTTTTTGAAAATCCTTATGCAGACCCTGCACAGGCATCGTTAATCTGTGATTGCGACCAACACAGGCAATTTGCCCTTAAGGTGGCTGAACAATGTATGGTTCTACTGGAAAATAATGGAATATTGCCACTATCAAAAGACATTGGTTCCATTGCTGTTATAGGACCAAATGCAGATGCGATACGACTTGGTGGATACAGCGGCTCTGGAATAAAGGTTGTGAGTGTTTTTGAAGGAATAAAAAATAGCGTTTCAAAAAGGACAAGGGTGTATTTTGCTGAGGGCTGCAGGGTTAATGATAAGGATAAATCAGGTTTTTCAAAGGCAGTTAATGCTGCTGCGAAGGCAGATGTTGCGATTCTTGTGATGGGAAATTCTGCTGAAACAGAAGGTGAAAACAGGGATCGATGCAATCTCAATCTTCCAGGAGTCCAGGAAGATTTAATCAGGGCAATTGCAGACACAGGGACGCCTGTGATTGTTGTGCTTATCAATGGAAGTGCTGTTACAATGGTAAACTGGTTTGACAGTGTTGATGCGGTTTTAGAGGCCTGGTATCCTGGCGAAGAGGGTGGAAATGCAGTGGCAAACATTATTTTCGGAAATAGCAATCCAGCGGGAAAACTGCCCATTACCTTTCCCAGATTTACAGGACAACTTCCTTTATATTACAACCACCTCCCCTGTCTGAGAAAATATGACTATGTGGAAGTAAGGGGATTTCAGCCCATGTTTCCTTTTGGCTATGGACTCAGTTATACTCAATTTGAGTACAGGAATTTAAAGGTCTCACCTGAAAAGTTTTCAGGCAAAGGGAATGTCAATGTGTCGGTTGAGGTGGAAAACACAGGTAATTACGAGGGTGACGAAATTGTGCAACTATACCTCAGGGATGTCGTCAGTTCAATAATCAGGCCTGTAAAGGAATTAAAAAGATTTTCAAAAGTTCACCTGAAGCCAGGAGAAAAAACAAAAGTGGAATTTGCTCTGGAGGAAAGCGATTTATCCTTCCTTGATGAGAATTTCAAATCAGTACTTGAACCAGGAGTGTTTGAGGTAATGGTAGGTAAAAATAGTACTGATTTGCTTATAACGAAATTTGAATTAAAATAAACTCGCTATGTCAATAGAAATCTGTAAGAAAATTTTGAACCGCCAGTTTACTGAAAGGGTTGGTAGAACAGAATACTGTGACCATCCTCGATTGATTGAACACATTGCTGGTATTTACCAGAAAGCCCATCCCGATGACACAAGAAATCCCTATAAAAAATTTCTTGATTGGGTTCCTTATGATTTGATATGGAACGCAAATGATGGACCTGTAGGTTGGTCTGAACTTGGAAGAACAACAGACATGGGACATGCTGTTTATGCAGAGGGAGGCATAGATTATAGAAATTCCATACCCTGTCCTTTCAAGTCAGTGGATGAAGTACTGAACTTTGATGCAGCACAGGAATATGGAATACCTGATATTGATGAACGGGCAATGTATTTCAAGCAAACACTTGAAAGTGCTCAAAATGAATATCCTGATGTCCTTGTTCCAGGTGGTTATTATAAAACCATTGTTTCTGGTTGCATTGCAAGTTTTGGATGGGAAATGTTTCTTGAGGCAGTTGGTACTGACCCTGATAGATTTGGTGATTATGTGATTGAAGGGTTTTTTCAGGTTTCTCTTGCAAATTTCAAAGCATGGGCAAAGGCAAAACCATTCGCGTTTATCTGTCACGATGATATGGTCTGGTCAAATGGTGCAATTTTCAATCCTGCCTGGTACAGGAAATATGTTTTTCCACGATATAAAAAACTGTGGGATGTCTTAAAGTCCGAAGGAATAAAGGTCCTTTTTTGCTCGGATGGAAATTTCACTGAATTTGTTGACGATATTGCGAACGCAGGTGCAGACGGCTTTATTTTTGAGCCACTGACTGACCTTGAAACGATTGTGAAAAAATATGGTGATACGCATGTCATTGTTGGTAATGCGGATTGTAGGATTCTGACCTATGGTACAAAACAGGATATTGAAAAAGAAGTGTTACGCTGCATGAATACAGCAAAGAAATGTCCTGGATTTATTATGGCTATGGGAAATCATATTCCGGCAAATGTTCCTGTTGATAATGCGATGGTTTACTTTGAAGCAGTGCAAAAATATGGCCAGAGATAAGCATATCCAATGAAGCCAGCAAAGAATAAGAACCTTTTCAATGTTGATTGTAATGGATTTTTTTACAAATATAACAAAAAAAGTTTATGGTATTATCCAGAAAATCGCCGTTTTAATGCAAAACATATTCATCACTGCATTGATATTCTTGCTGAAAGCGGCATTGATACACTTGTGGTAAATAGCAATGCTCAGGTTGCCTGGTATCCAAGTAAAGTGGTTGAGACAAATCTTGATGGATATAAAAGAGGAAATAAAAGTTTTTTCTTCGGTCATCTTTTAGGCCAACCCATGACAAGACAGCAGATTGAAAAGTATCTTCATGAAATGGTGACACTGATGGATAGATACCTTGACCTTGCAGAAGATGGTGTTGACTGGCTTGAAGAAGCAACAAAAGCATGCAGAAGAAACAAAATCAATCCATGGGTATCAATCAGAATGAATGATATGCATGGAGCAAGTTTGATGCCAGAGTTTGATTTTATGAATTGTAAATTGTTCAAAAACCCACAGATGCGACTGAAAGGCATCACAAGTAATCCCGAAGAACCAGTACAGATTTCATGGCAGGGTTTAAACTATGAAAAGGTTGAGGTTCGTAATTATATGAAGGCATTGATTCAGGATTGTATTGAAAACTATGATTTTGAGGGAATTGAACTCGACTGGACAAGATGGCCTTTATGCTGTGAAGTTCCTGCTGGTGAAGAAGCGATAAACACGATTACTCAATGGCATGCTGATATCAGAAAAATCTGTGAGAAAAAGGCAAAAGAAACAAAAAGACCATTTTATATGGGAATCAGGTATGCTGGAACATTTGACCAGTTGAGGCAGATTGGAATTGATATACCTGAAATGGCAAGACAGAAACTTATTGATTTTGTTTGTCCAACAAATACCTGGCAGACAAGCTGGGATACACCCTGCGATAAAATAAGCCAGCAACTTGACGATGATATTGCAGTGTATGGAGTAATTGAACTTGGAACAAACTGGCTGATGGTTTATTTTCTTGGTGCGAGCGCAAACACCCATATTGGTGCCTCAGACAGCCGTGGGTACAGACTTTCTGCTTTCAGTCCTGAAATACTGAGAGGCAATGCAGCAGGAAAACTTGCGCTTGGCTGTGATGGTATAGAAACATTTAACTTTTTCTGCGCTGATACACCTTCGCACTGGCCATGGGAACAGGCAAATTGTTTTGCTGATTATGCCTCCTTGAAAAAACTGCATGACATTGATTTTCTGAAAGGTAAACCAAAGTTTTATACGTTTTCTTCTGGGGTTGGATTTTTTGTTCACAATTTTTTTGAGTCAATTGGACAGATTCCGACTCATATTGAACCACAATGCAGGAAAGAGTGTCTGCTACCCATGATGAAAGAGTCAGCAGACAAAAACATGAAATTGACCATTCAGGTCGTGATTGAAAAACAGGAGAAAATTCCACCTATTGGCATCAGTTTCAATGGGTCCTGGCCCAATTTCAAAAGTAAACAGACAGATAAACTGTTATGTGCTGTTGGTGGCTATACCCATCATGTTCCAGAGCATACAGCCTTCAATTTTGAATTTGATGCAAAAGACATCAAACAGGGATATAACAGTATCGTTGTGATGAATGGAAGCCACCTCTGGTATCAAAATGAAGAAAGGAAACAGGAAACAATAAGGGTTGTAAGCGTGGAACTTTTAACCAGGTAACCCGCAAGGTGAAAATATGTATGTAAGAATAAGAAGTATCAGGAGAATTACAAATGATGCCAATCATAATGCCTTTACAGGTGTGTGCTATTTCAAGGGGGCATTGTATGTTGCCTACAGGGAAGGTGCTGCTCATGCTGACCCAACAGGGAAAATTATAGTACTGAGAAGTAATGATGAAGGAAAACACTTTGAAACCGTTGCTGTATTCAGGAAACAATCTGATGCCAGGGATGCACATCTTTATTCAGATGGGCAAAAACTTTATGCTGTAGGATTTGAAGCAGATTCAGAAAAAAAATACTGGAAAACATATACTGCGTGGACAGAAGACGGAAGAAACTGGAGCGAGTGGACAGAAACACAGGGTACAGAAGGATTTATTTTATGGAAACCTCAATTTCATAAGGGGAAATACTACTGTGCAGGATATGGTGAATTTGAAAGGGGAAAAAGTTCAACAGTGGCATGGTTTGAAAGTGATGACGCGGTCAGGTGGGAAAGAAAATACGATATTCATAAAGGCAAGGATATACCAACAGAGTGTTATCTTGACTTTTTCAAAAACGATGTTGCTGTGATGATTATGAGATGTGATGACAAAACCAAAAAACCATACCTGTGTAAAAGTGAACCACCTTACAGAAAATGGGACATGGTGCGACTTGATATTCCTCTTCTTGGTCCATGTCTGTGGGTTGTGAACGATGAAATATGGATTTCAGGAAGGTGGTTTTTACATCCAGATATCACGCATGTTGGTGTATTTAAAATTAAAGATAATAAATCAGAATTGAGGTTGGTATTGCCATCTGGTCCTGGTTTTGATATTTCTTATATGGGAGCCACAAGAGACCCTGAAAATCCATCAAGATTCTGGTTTTCATATTACTCAGGTCATACTGCGCCACAGGACCCTGATATAGACCAATTCAGTCATCCTGACATTTATCTGGTAGAAGCATTATTTTATTCTGCCAGAAATTTTATCTGTGATTGGCTGATTTCTGATGTAAAAGATATATCACTTGACCAGGCAAAATATTGTGATTCAAGGGATAAAAACATTGTCTGGAGAAAAATTTCTGCATACAAAGATGCAGAGAGCTCAGCGTCTGTGATAGGTTTTGTTGATGCTGGCAAATACACAAAAGGGAAAAAGGGTGTGATATACTTCACCACGGATGTTGATCTTGGCCCAATAGAAAATGCAAAAATGTACCTAGGGTATGATGGTCCTGTGATTGTATGGCTTAATGGGCAGCAGATATTTTCAGGACCAGGAACAAATCCAGCGATTGTGGACAAGACAAAAATTCCCATTAATGCTCGGCATGGACGAAATACGATTACCATAGCCCTTGATACAAATGGCGGGAAAGCAGAGGGTATCTTTTGTAGAATTGTTTCAGAATAGTGAGCATCAATGAAAAAAGCCCTGGTATTATTTTTTATTGCAGGTTGCTGCCTTTTATATGCTGGATT
>DAONMJ010000024.1:0-18740 GCA_035392545.1 bacterium | reverse complement strand
CAGCATCAGCAAGTTCGCTGTAAGGATAGAAAAGCGCAATCTGTAAAAAACATTCTTTTGCTTTTCTTGTTTCACCTTTTTCAAGATAAATTTTCCCAAGATTATAAAGGGCATTATCGGCAAGTTTACTAAATGGATTCTTTTTAATAAACCTCTTATACGCAACGATTGCATCATCAATAAGGTCCTGTTCGTGTAACATTTCAGCAAATTTGTATTCATAAGAAGATGGTATGGAAGCATCAGGGTATTTTTTTATTGTTTCCCCAAAAAGAATGGCTGCCTCCCTTTCGTCCTTGTTTTGAATCAATTGTTTGATCGTGTTTTCTCTGTTAAATAAGTCAATCTGGTTATCGAGAGGCATTGCCTTCCATGGACTTTCACCGACAATTTTTAATAATGCATTCTTACCAGAAACAACGTTGCGCACATACATTGCCTGTTGAAATATTTTCGCCAACAACCCAATAGCCATCCCTGCAAGAAATCCACCGACATGAGCGCCAAAAGCAATACCTGATACTGCTGCGTTATGCATATTAACCAGCATTCCAACCAGTTGCTGGATAAACCAGAAAGAAATCCAGAACCAAGCAAAAATTTCAAATGTACCAGAATAAATTCTGAAGAACGCAAAAATATAATACCAGAAAGTGATCCGGCTACCAGGAAACAACACCACATATGCACCAAGCACACCTGAAATTGCGCCGGATGCGCCAATGGATGGAATTGACCTTGCCTGGCCAGAAGTAAACATTCCGTAAAAAAGGGCTGCAATCACTCCTGAAAATAAATAAAATAAAAGATACTGAACGTGCCCCCACCTATCTTCAATATTATCTCCCATCAGATACAAATACCACATATTTCCAACCAGATGCATGATTCCGCCATGCAAAAACATTGATGTAAGTATCGTAAACCATGAAAATCTGTCAGGGATAAATCCAAAAGTATTGACAATTTCCTTGTAAGAACCGCTAAACCCATAAAGAAAAAAAACGCAAACATTAATAAAAATAATTGTATAATTAACAACTGGAAATCTTTTTACACCAAATTCGTCTCGTACTGGCCATAAAAAAAACATAGTTTTATCCTCTTTTCTGATAAAATTATAATATGAGTCAGGATAATCACAAAAACGCACTTGTCATAAGACCGGGCAGTTTAGGAGACATCATTGCAACAATTCCTGTTTTTTTATCCTTGAAAAATGCATCATTTAACGTTTTTCTTGTTGGAAAGGAAAAGGTTAATAGATATTTAGAACATAAAGGTATTATAAAAAAAGGAATTGATTTTGGTGATATGAAACTTTCAGAATATTTTTCCAGAACAAAAAAGATGGAAATTCCTGGGTTTCCTGATTTCGAGTTCGTTTTATGCTACCTTGAACCAGAATGCAGTTTTTGCCAGAACCTGACCTTAACATATGGAAATAGAACCATATTTCATCCAGTATCAGAACAAATACCATGTCATATCAGCAATTTTCTTCTCATACCACTTATAACGAAGAACATCCCGGTTTGCTATAATTACCAATCAGTAAATGAAACCCCTGGAAACATTTTTTTTATTCACCCGGGTAGTGGTAGTAAAAGAAAAAACTGGCCACAAGAAAATTTTGCAGAAGTTTTTAAAACAATGAATAAGAATTTTGATTGCAAAATTTTAATTGGCGAGTGTGAACAGGAACAAAAAAATTTCTGGATACAGAATGCGGGAACTCACAATATCGTAGAGGTACAGGATGTAGTTTCTCTGGCAGAAGTGCTTGAAAAGGGAACGTATTTTGTTGGAAATGACTCAGGTGTTTCCCATCTTGCAGCATTTTTGGGTTTGCAATGTTTTGTAATATTCGGCCCAACAAGCCCAACTATTTGGGCACCCAGGGGAGAGAATGTGGAAATTATAAAAACATCTGTTCAATGTGCACCATGTAGCAGAAAAGAAAGTTCTAACTGTTCAACTTTGATGTGCTTGCAGGAAATCAAAATTCATCATACTATATCAGTAATTAAAAAACACCTAAACTTATGACAGGAGATAATCATGAATAAAAAAATCAATGTGGTGCCTGTAATTATATTGTTTGCCTTCATATTGATTGCGGGATGCGGGAAAAAAGATACCGGCACAATAGAAGAAAAAGCTAAACAAACAGGCGCAAGGACATTGGAAAAATTAAAAACCACTGTGCATCAGGATAATCTTCTGTACCTGAAAAATAAAATTAATACCTATAAGAGACAGAACGGCAAATATCCTGATTCACTTCAGCAACTGGTTAATGAAGGGTTTATTGACAAAATCCCTGAACCTCCTTCTGGAATGCAATATCAGTATGACGCATCAACAGGGACATTAACCCTGAAATAGCAATTCGTCTCACCTTTTTTGATGACAAACAAGAAATCATGGTATAATTATATTATGGAAACGGGGCGTAGCGCAGCTGGCTTAGCGCGCTTGGTTTGGGACCAAGAGGTCCCCAGTTCAAATCTGGGCGCCCCGATATTAAAAATATGAAAAAAATTCTTTTCTTATCCCTTTTTGTATGCATTGTCTCAATAACAGGGCAATTATTTGCAGCAATTATTGAAGCGCCAAACATTACAATACAAAACCCCTCAACTCAGCAAATTGTAGATGTAAATATTAATTGTTCTTCAGAAAAACCTTTTGCAGGATATCAGATAACCATCCAGTATAATCAGCAAATTTTAAAGCTCATCGACGTAACAAAAGGTCCACTGGTTGGTTCATTCACCGTGATGGCGAATACTAATACTCCAGGAAGCGTAAGAATCGCAGGGTTTCATCCATTACTTTCTGGAACTTCAGGAACCGGCATTATTTCAATCTTGCGATTTCAACTTCTTCAACAGGGAAACTCAAACCTGATTCTTTCTTCTGTGAAATTATCCGATCCATCAGGACAAACAATACCATGCTCTATGTCATCCGGCAGTATCAAAGCAGGGGAAACTCAACAGAAACCAGAAAAACCACAGGAAACAAAACCAGTTTCATCGCCAGATATAACAAAAAAACCACAGACAAATATCACCGGACAGGAAACAAAACCATCCATTCCAAAATCCATTGAAATTCCGCAACAAGAAAAACAAAGTTTTGATATAGACGATTTTCTTGCAATGCAGGAATCAATGGACCGCACTGAAACACATAAAGAACCCTCACAGATAAAACCGTCGAACAGCGTAACCCTTCTTGTGCGTTCTGTCTATGGAAACCCTGTGCCACCTGCTGGTATCACTACCTTTGCAAAAGGTGAAAAAATCAACTGTAATGTGGATGCAGAAATTCTCATCAGTGATACAGAAAAAGTAGTGTGCACAGGATGCGAAGGAACAGGTTCTGCGTATAATACGAAAAATAGCAGTATTTCTTTTGTTATTGATAAGGACTCAAAAATTACATGGAAATGGAAAAAAGTTCCAGTAGAACCAGGTTTGGTAGTAGAAACTCCAGATGAAGTCAATTTTGAGTTTTCAAAACAGGTCCTTTCTATCCCGATTAAAATAAGATTTCTGGGAGGCCTTACCGACACAGTATTTTTGCACACAGCAGGCAATTTTGATATCACGCTCTCTGATACATGTTTGAATCCAGAAAAAAAACAAACATCAGCCATTATCAAAAAGTCTGACAATCTTGAAGCAGGTAAATACTCAATATCAATCTATGGCAGAACAAAAGATAAGAAATTACAGGCAGAAAAAAATATTACTGTGATAGTACCTGCAACCGTTTTTTTTGGAGAAGCAACCACAAATGAAACAGAAAAATTGGTTACGATCCCTGTAATGGTTAATGGTAATGCGAAAAACATTTCAAGTTTTGAAATAATAATTAGTATCCCGGAAAACAGCAAATTTATCAGAATCGAATCCAGATTAGGGACAAAAATCATGAGTGGTATTGTTCAAAAAGGAAAGTATCTGAAAATCAGTGGCGGATTAATACCGCCATCAGATATTAAAGACGGAAAACTTTTCAATATTATTCTTTCGCCTTCAAAGATGATTCAAGGAGATAAATTCAATCCTGTTCGCATTTCGTTGTGGAATGAAAACGGTGAAATTATACCAGTTCAAACCCTAATCAAATGAGACACAGATTTTTGAGAAAACTTTTCTATGCTGTACTTACACTTTCATTCGGCCTTGCTATTCAGGCACATAGCCAGGCACAATGGACAGTGATGATATATCTTGACGGAGACAATAATCTTGAAAAGTATGCTATCAATGATTTTCTTGAAATGGCAACAGTTGGTTCGACAGCACAGATAAACTTTGTTGTCCAACTTGATAGAATTTCAGGTTACGAGACCAGGTACGGCAACTGGACAAATACCCAGAGATTCAGAATAACCAGAGATATGGAACCAACCATTGATAATGCAATTTCTGATTGGGGCGACGGCTATGGCGGAAGAGAAACGAATTCTGGAGACCCAGAGGTACTTACGTCATTTATCAGATGGTCAAAACAAAATTATCCAGCAGAACATTATGCTTTAATACTCTGGGACCATGGTGATGGATGGAAGACATTGAATGATGTTGCAGAAAGTATTGAACAGCAGTTAAAACAAACTGGACTTGCTCGCGAAGAAAGGGTCGCTCTTGAAAAAACCTTAAAGGAGTTAAAAAGGAAGATTCATTCCATGCGTTATCAAAAAAGTGTGTGTTATGATTACACATCCTCAGATGAACTTACTTTGAAAGAACTAAAACAGGCGCTTTTTTCTGAGAACTGCAATGTTAATATGATTGCTTTTGATGCCTGTCTGATGGGAATGACTGAAATCGCATATGAAATAAGAAACTTTGCAAATTATATGGTTGCCTCTGAAGAAACAATCATGGTAACAGGTTTCCCTTATGACACAATTGCTCAAGATATTGTTGATAACCCTGCAATTACACCCGAAGAATTTGCGAGGCGCATTGTCCAGCATTACGCTGATTTTTACGGGCATTACAGCACAGAAACATTATCAGCAATAGATCTTTCCTTAATGAATCAACTTTACAACGCAATAAACACAATGTGTACATCTGCAATAGAGATTGACAACCAGTGGATTTATTTTCGTTTAGCGCTTTCGAAAACCCCGCATTTTGACGACCAGGATTACAAAGATTTAAAAACTTTTATTGAACAGGTTTCTTTTAATGCGTCAAACCAGACGATTGTAGATGAAGCAGATAATATCATCCGTATTCTTAGCAACGCAATAATAGAAAATTTTGGCGGTTCAGCAGGAAAGGGCTTATCAATATATTTCCCAGACACACAAATTTCACCTGAATACAATTCAGAAAATCTTGAATTTGCTGAAGGGATGTGGAAAAATTTCCTTATTAATTTTTCATCCTCAGATTTTACAAAAGGGTTTACAAAAATTCTTACTGAAAACTTTGACAATGGCATACCTGAAAACTGGACAATCGTTGATGGTAATAATGATAACAAGACCTGGACGACCACGAATCCAAAAAATAGAGTAATTTCAAATCTTGATAGTCCCTTTGCGATTGTTGATAGTGACTGGGCTGGAAACATATGGATGAACGAAGAAATAATCACAGATTTAATTCCTGTTGATGCCTCAAAGCGACTATTTCTCACATTTGACCAGTTTTTCAAATCATATAGTTCGGAAATTGCTAATGTTGACATAAAAGTCGATTCTGGTAACTGGCAAAATATAGTAAGTTTTCAATATCAGGATTTCAGTGGTCTTTCAATTCTTCCACTCAATCCATATCTCAATAAAACAGATACCGCACACATACAAATCAGATGGAATTATCAAAATGCCTATGACGCATATTACTGGGCTATTGACAATATCAAAATTTTACAGGAAACAGGTATACCAACAAAAGGCGATGTAACAGAAGACGGTACCATAGACATTTCAGATGTAATCTTATGTTTGCGCATGGCGGTCAATCTTGACCAGCCAGAGGTAAGTGTTGCTGATATGAATTCAGACGGCGTAGTAGATATTTCAGATGTGGTTTTGATTTTAAGAAAGGCACTGGGAATAACTGATTGAAAAAGCCCGTTATGTCATCTTTGCGTTTAATGTATTGACAATCGATAAGGGCTATGAAATAATATAGTCGAACGATAGAAAATATAAAATGTATCCCAAAACAAAGGAGGGAAATATGGGCGGTAGGAGAATGTTAATGAGCATATTTGCAGGAATTTTCCTGCTTGTCTGTTCTGCATTCGCAGTGACAGTTTCAATACCAAATACAAATGTGAATCCAGGGACTGCGACTGTTCTAATTCCTGTTAATATTGATGATGCAACCGGTGTTGCTGGGTTTCAATTTACAGTTACGTTTGATAACACTATTTTGAATGCAACAGGCGCATCAGCAGGATCATTAACCAACGGTTGGTTTTTACAGGTTAATACCGGTGTTGCAGGGCAAATATCTGTAATAGGTGCCAGTGCTTCTCCTATTACAAGCGGTTCAGGAAGTTTGTGTATTTTACAGTTCAATGTAGTTGGCACACCTGCATCCACAACGAATTTAAACTTTTCTGTACACAAATTATTAGATTTTAATGCGCAACAAATTACACATACAGCAACAAATGGCACACTCCACATCAACGGATATACAATTTCAGGCACTGTCTCACTTGTTGGTGGTTCAGGACAGGTAACAAGTGTTTTACTCACCCTTAGTCCCGAAGTTACAAAAACAACAACAAACCCAAATGCATCCGGGGAATACACTTTTTCTGATGTTGCCCCTGGAACATATACAATAACGCCACTGCTCACTGGTTATGCTTTTACACCAGCAACGAGACAAGTTACGGTCTCAAATAGCAATGTTACAGGCCAGAATTTCACCGGTAACGCTCTTGCCTCTGTAAGCGGAACAGTAAGTTATACAGGAATACAAACAGGAACAATTTATGTAGGACTTTTCACATCTCCTGACTTCTCGAGTGAACCAGCATATTCAACTTCAAACGCGGCAAAAACAGTTACATTCAATTATCAAATTCAAAATGTTGCGCCAGCGCAGTACTGGGCTGCAGCATTTATGGATACCAATGGTGACCATCAATGGCAGCAGGATACAGAACCATCAGGAACTTACAGTGGGAATCCATTTACTCTTTCAGCAGGACAGAATAAAACAGGGGTGAATATAACTTTAAAAGAACCATTAACATTTACTGTCAATTCTGACCATGGTTCACCAAATCCATCAATAGGGCAACATACTCATTATACTGGCGATTCAATCACTGCTTCTGTTGCTTCACCTGTGGCAGGTCCTGCTGGTACAAGATATGTTTGCACTGGTTGGACAGGAGAAGGCAGTGTTCCAGCAAGTGGAGCGACAACAAGCACACAATTTACCATAGCTCAAAATTCCACAATAACATGGAACTGGAAAACACAGTATGAATTAACATATAGTGCTGACCCATCAACCGGCGGCACTGTAACAGCAAATCTTGTCCTCCCAGCCAAAACACAAGCATGGTTTGATGAAGATGCCGTTGTACATCTCACAGCAACACCCAATACAAATTATGTATTCCTCTACTGGGAACTTGATGGAGAAATTGTGGAAGAGGATTATAAAACTGATGGTTCAGAGACCCTTGATATTATCATGGATCAACCGCACAATGTCGTTGCGGTATTTGCTTTGAACCAGCCAGTTTTAAGTGTGACCCCAACAAATGTCCAATTTTATTTCAACATCAATGTCGATTCAACAACAAAAGACACAGACATCGTTATCAAAAATACAGGTAGTGGTCCTGGTACTCTTGACTGGCAGATCAATCCCGCCAGTATCGTGTATCAACAGGGAACTGGATGGATAACAATTGAAAAACAAACAGAAACAAAAAATGGAATAATCCAGGGTAGTTTGCATGCACAGGAACAGGAAACAATCATTCTCACAGTTGATAGAACTGGCAAACAACCAGGTGAATACAATGCAACAGTACCAGTAACATCAAATGGCGGTAATACAAATATCGCAGTAAAAATGGTAGTAAATCAGCCGCCGACAGCAGAAGCACTCTATCCATCAGATTTGGTTGCTGTTGAAACAGCAGTGGAATTCAATGCAAAATTCACAAGCAATGGTGGCACAATTACAAGGTCAGAATGGAAAATATATGAACTATACGATAAAGGAACAAAACTTCCAGACCCAATTAAAACGATAGAAATCACAGGTTCTGGAAACAGGATAATACTTCCTCTTTCAATGTTTGCTACATCATCTTCCGTTAAGCAGGGGGATATGTATGCCTGGACTGTGCAATGCTGGGATTCCTATGGGGAAGCATCAAATATTGACTGGAAAGGTTTTACTGTTGCTCCATCTGAAACCCTTACATCAACGGTAATTGAAAGTGGGGAACAAGCACAGGTAACTTTACCTGATAGCGCAACAGGTGAAACCGCGCTTGTCACATTTGCGACCAATCAAGGGTGGATTAGAATAACACCACTGAGAGTTTCCTCATTCCCTGGTATCAATTCTGTATTTGCAAATTTGTTTGACATAAGGGTTGAAGGAATTGAACAAGGAGCAACGGCGCTTATTGAATTTGAAGTTCCTGGTTCTGTTAGTGGCTGGTATAAGTATCAGTATAACAACGAAACCCAGCAATGGGAAGTAAAAACAATGCCATCAGATGATACACTGGACGAATATGCAAAACTGGGCGCTGCCACAACTCCAGGATACACAAAAGTAACACTACAACTCAAAGACGGTGGAACGTATGATGCTGATGGGGAAGAAAACGGAATCATCGCAGATCCATCAGGTTCTGGCCAAACGCAGGGCATTAAAATTTCCGGTGGCGGTGGTGGTTGTTTCATCGCAACTGCGGCATTTGGATCATATCAGGAGCACCATGTCTGGATACTCAGACAGTTTAGAGACAGGTATCTACTAACAAATTCTGCTGGCAAGGCATTTGTAAAATGGTACTACCAGCATAGTCCAAAATACGCCTCAATGATTGCGTCACATGAATCACTAAGAGCAATTACAAGAGTACTATTGCTTCCAGTTTATGCAGCGGCTCTCATCACGCTTAAACTCGGTATGATATTCTGGTTGCTTTTGGCTACAACTATCTTGCTGCTGTTCATGGCAAAAAGGAGGAAAATGACAAGAAAATCTTTTGTCGCAATTGGAATTTGCTCACTATTGGTTTTTGCTTCACAGTCATTTGCTTATGATTTCAATCTTTTCAAACCTGCGACAGGCGAACAAAACTTTGTCATTAACCATTCCAGTCAAACCTTGAAAGCGAATGGTTTTCAATTTAATGTCTTCTATTCATTCACAGACGAGGTCTCCAGAGCAAAAATTGCCGGAAAAACCCATACACTCATTGAAGACCAGCATCTCGGGGTGCTCGGACTTGCTTATGGAATCAATGATAATCTTACAATTGGTGCAGACCTTCCTTTTGTTATAAGCCAGGGATCAAAGGTTTCATCTACCATTGTTGATGTAAAAGACAATGGCATAGGTAATCTCACAATCTATGGGAAATATAGATTTTTTGGTGGAAAAGACCAGATGGGTCTTGCAGTAGTTCCTTTTGTGGGTTTGGACACTGGCGATAAGAAAAGTTTTGTTAATGCTGATTCAACCGTGATTGGCGTTAAACTTGTCGTTGACAGGAATTGGTGCAATCACACATTTTTAACCTTCAATATCGGAGCAAGCCATCAGGATGATGAAGAAATTGGCCAGATAAAAATCAGTAATGCTATTCTCTTCGGACTCGGTTTCACACAACTACTGCCTAATGAGAGAACATATGCAACCATTGAAATCAACGGAAGAAGCGACAATGGTTTTTTTGAGGGCAAAAAGAGTGTACCGATAGAAGCACTTGGTTCAATCACACACCAGATAAAGGAAAACACAAAATGGACCATTGGTATTGGCACAGCTATAAATGATGGCTACTGTACTCCAAACTTTAGAGTATTTACTGGATTAAAAACCTGCTTTTAAAAAAGTCGCAAATAAAGTTTTTCAATCCCGGTTGGAATTTTTTTCAACCGGGATTTTCATATATAAACGGCATGTGTTCAAATTTAAATAAGACGAGAAAAGCATCATGAAATATTCTATTGTGAAGGTCACAATTACTGGTTTGAAAAAATATTGTCCATTTTATAATATTGGTGATAGTTTTATAATTAAACAACAGTGTTTTGCCCCTGATAATGGCACTCCCCAACAATACTGCATGCACAGTTTGCAATCAATCTATCCTGTTTACATGGAACTGCGAAAACAAGAACCAGGAACAAAAAAAGTATCTTTCTGTCCTGACGATAACATCGTTACATTTGAACTTGAACGACTGGAAGACGAGGAGGGCAGGGGCTGGAATAGACCCGGCGAAGGATAATACTATCTTCCCGCATTTTCAATCATTTCCTTTATTTCGGCAATTACAGAAATTCCCCCTAATTCTTCAATTGATTGCTCAAAAGTAAAAGACCAGTTATGAGAACCAGCAGTACCGGGTTTATTGATTCTCAAATGACTGATTGCAGTACAAATTGAACTGTCAAAACATAACAGATCTGACAATAAATTAATACAGAAAATTGAAGAGCCCTGTAACATTGATTGCAGGGTCTTTTTCAAGCAAGTTGTTTCATCACAATCATTCATTCCAAGTAATGACAATAATTTCCCTTTTTCACCAAAAGTATCTTTGTAGATTTCAAGAAAATCCCTGTGATTTCTGCCTGCAATTTCAAATATCTTTGACTCATGAATGTCTTTTTTCCATCTCAACCTATCAGGTCTGTCTGACTTTTCAAACTTTTCAAATAAAGATTCTATAACATACTCAGGATTCAAACCAGCCATTTCACACTTTATAACGATAAGTTCTCTATCCACAGTGCCAGATTCATTCTTTAACCATTCAACCCAGAAACTTGTGTCATGGGTTGAAAGTGTGGATATCGCAATTTCTCTGTATTCTGAAAAAGGGATAAAAGAATAATCTATTCCATAGTTTTTCTTCCATCTCTGCACATCATAACCAGGTATTCCATATTCTTTCAGTGTTTCTGTACACACCTGTGGAATAATCCCAAGGTCTTCCCCGCACAAAAGACATTTGCTGAATTGATTCATTTTGCTTAATATTTCTTTTCCATGATCTTCCCACAGCGATTCATCCTGAGGGATAAAAATTCCATTTGTGCCCTGATTTTCCTCTGGTTCATCAACAGGAATCGCCCATATCCTGAAAAATCCAACAACATGGTCAATCCTTATGATATCAAAAAAATTGTCAAGCCATTTCATTTTTTCTGCAATATACTCAAAATCTGTTTTTCTTACATTATCCCAGTTTTGAACTGGCATACCCCATCGCTGCCCATACACACAATACATATCAGGTGGAGCGCCAGCAATGAAATCAAGATTAAACAGTGTTCTTTTAGCCCAGACATCTGCACTATCCTTTGAAGCAAGAACAGGCATATCTCCCATAAGCAATATGCCTTTACTTCCAATATATTGCTTTGCGTCAACAAGTTGCTCAAAACATATGTATTGAACCCATTTTTCAAAAAGCACCTGTTTTTCATATAAACGTTCTATGTATGAAATTTTTTCTTCACTTCTATCTGCAAAAGTTTTTTCCCAGTGATACCATGGCAAATCATTATTAAGTCTTTTTAAGACACGATAGATAGCAAAATCATCCAGCCAGTAATTATTTTTTTTTGTAAAAGATAAAAAATTTCCATCAGAACATATATCGTCAAAAAATCTCAAAAATACATCATTCAGTAAGTTGAGTTTGATATCGCGCGCAGTATAATTACATCTGTGATCTTTTCCGGGCAAAAAATTCACATGTAAGTCACCAATCAAATGACGAGAAAAACCAAAATTGTTATACGAAAAATCTTCAAGTGAAATATAAACAGGGTCAATAGCAAAAGAACTGATGGCATTATAAGGACAGTTGTCTGCGCCCGGGTAATTAAGGGGTAAAATCTGTAAAATAGTATCACCGGATTTTTTGCACAAATCAGCCATGCATTTTAATGTATGAAAGTCACCTGTGCCCACGCTGGATGATGAATGAATGGAAAAAAGTGGCGTAAGAATCCCTGCGCGTCTGAGTGTGCCAATTTTTTCCCATTTTTTGCCAGAAGAAGTTGAAAGTAAAAATTCACCTGTACCCATAATATTGTTTAAGTACCCTTAAAAGAGCGTATATCTCACTCCTGCTGCCAACAGTAATCCTTAAATAGTCCTTCAAATCAGGTGTATTAAAGTACCTGACAAGTATTTTATGTTCTTTCAAGTATTGATAAATTTTTTCTGCCTGCCCATCAGGAAGTTTAACACATAGAAAGTTCGCTGATGATGGAAAAATATTAAAACCAAGTTGTTCAAGTTTTTTTCTCAAAAACTCTCTATTTTTAATAATTTTGTTGCAATTTTGTTGCATGACCCTATAATATTTCATTGCTGCTATTCCAGCAATCTGGGATATCCTGTTTAGATTGTAAGAATCCTTAATAGAAAATAGGGCAGAAATTAAATCAGGATTTCCGAAACAATATCCAAGTCGTATTCCAGCAAGAGAAAATGATTTCGAAAAACTTCTTGTAATTAGCACATTTTCATATTTTTTTACAAGATTCAGGCAATTTTCTTCTGCAAAGTCAACATACGCTTCATCAATAAGAACAACCCTGTTTGATTTTTTGACAATTTCTTCTATTAGTTCAACAGGGTGAAATAGGCCGGATGGCGAGTCAGGATTCGCAATAATTTTCAAACAATCAGTATAGCAACTAATAAAATCATCAGGGATGTGAAAATCAGGCAATAAACGAATTTTGCAGGGTTTTCTATCAGAGATTGTTGTCAGCACCTCATAAAGGGGATAACTCGGATACAAAAAAACAATTTTCTCATTCACAGATGAAAATGCGATAATGCTCAGTCGCAGAATTTCATCTGAACCATTACCTGCAAATATCCACTCACAAGGCATCTTATACCGACTGCCAATTGTTTTTCTCAATTTTGTTGCAAGTGGATCTGGATATTTTTTCACACTTTCGTCAACACTATCCCTGATCACCTTTAAAATCTGTTCAGGTGGAGAAAATGGGTTCTCGTTGGTATTCAATTTAATGAATACACTATCTGAGGGTTGTTCCCCAGGGACATACGGCGAAAGTTTTTGAAAAATCTTGTTCAGAAATTTATTTATCATCTACAATCCCTGACAGAAATATGGTATTATAGATTGGTCCTGACTATTATATCACAAATCCAGATAAAACTATGGAAAATCTAACACCCATGCTCAGGCAGTACCATGAGATAAAAAAGAAGTATAAGGATTGTATTCTTTTCTTTCGCCTTGGCGATTTCTATGAAATGTTTTATGATGATGCGAAAAAAGCAGCAGGTATTCTTGACCTTGTTCTTACCTCCAGGGACGCGGGAAAATCAGGTAAGATTCCCATGTGTGGATTACCATTTCATGCTGCTGACTCTTACATAGCAAGGTTGATAAAGCATGGATACAAAGTTGCGATATGCGAACAAACAGAAGACCCATCAAAAGCAAAAGGAATCGTTAAACGAGAGGTTATCAGGGTCATTACATCAGGAACATATCTTGATGATACAGCAGAAACAAGATGTATAGTTTCAATCGTAATTGATAAAAACACCATCGGTATCGCCATTATTGATAATACGAAAGGAAATATAAGAGCAAACCAGTATCAGGGTATTGAAAATTTCTTAAATATTCTTACAAGAATGCCAGTTTACGAAATCATCTATCCAGAAGCAAATGAAAAAGAGATTGTAGAACTGATAAACAAAACCTTTGGTAGATTGAAAAATTTTACGCTCACAGGCCTGGAGGACTGGAAATTTCATTATGACACTGTGATGAGAAATCTCTGTCAGCACTTCAAGATTCACTCACTTGCCGGCACAGGAATCGGAGACAAAATACTGGCTGTTCGGGCCGCTGGCGCGCTGCTTGAATACATCACAGAAATGGCAAGGGGTCCCTTGCAACACATTGATAAAATCTCTCTTTACGATGATTCAGAGTATGTGTATCTCTCGCCATCTGCAATAAGAGGGCTTGAAATTGAATCACTTGTCAAAACTATTGACAGGACGCAAACAGCCAGCGGAAAAAGATTACTGAGAGAATGGTTGTTGCATCCATTAAAAAATGTGGAGAAAATCAACGAACGATTGTCAGCAGTAACAATACTCAAAGAAAATCCATCCATACAGCAAAATCTCATTGTTATTTTCAAACAGGCTTATGATATTGAAAAATCTCTGTCACGACTCAGCAGTGGTTATTCAAATCCCAGAGACCTTCTTGCCATTAAAAACACTCTTACCATCGTACCTCAAATCAAACAGGTTCTTGATCCCATCGCATCATTGAGTAGGTTTTTCTCAATCAGTGACATTGAAAATCTAAGGGATTTTCTTGACAAATCCATCAATGACGACATCCCCCTGTCAAATCCAGAAGGCCAGATTATAAAAAAAGGATTTAATGATGAGATTGATTCATATCGCGAGATTAAAGAAACCTCAAACCAGTGGTTAAAAAACTATCAATCTGAAGAAATAAAAAAAACCGGTATCGCATCCTTGAAAATTGGCTATACCCAGGTGTTTGGCTATTACATTGAAATCAGTAAACCAAATCTTCACCTTGTCCCGCATGACTATATCAGAAAGCAAACGCTTGTCAATGCAGAAAGATTTATCACACCACAACTCAAAGAATTTGAAGAAAAAATGCTGTCAGCACAGCAAAGAATTCTTGAAATAGAAAATATGTTAATAAAACAGATCATTGAAAAAATACTTGAGCATTCAAACGAAATTCACCAATTAGCCAATTCAATTGCAGAACTGGATGTTTTAAATTCATTCAGTATTCTTGCAAACTCTTCGGGTTACACGAAGCCAGAAATTACCGATGAAGACGAAATCATGATAAAGGATGGAAGACACCCCCTGGTTGAGACATTTATTGGGAACAATTTTATACCAAACGATACACTGGTAGATTGCAATACCAATCGGCTGCTCATTATCACCGGCCCTAATATGGCTGGCAAATCTACATATATCAGACAGGTTGCGCTTCTTGTTATTATGGCACAGAGCGGTTCATACATACCTGTGTCAGTCGCAAAAATTGGTGTTGCGGATAAAATTTTTGCAAGAATTGGAGCACATGACGAAATCGCAAAAGGGCAGAGCACCTTTATGGTTGAAATGTCTGAAACAGCATCTATTCTCAATAATCTTTCTGAACGAAGTTTAGTAATTCTTGACGAAATCGGCAGAGGAACCAGTACCTATGATGGCCTTGCTCTGGCGTGGGCTGTGGCTGAATATCTTCATCAACATAAAATCAGAACTCTTTTTGCCACACACTTTCATGAACTGGTAGAACTGGCAAGAACTCACCCTTGCGTAAGAAATTATAATGTGGCAGTGAAACAATGGCAGGATGAAATTATATTTCTTCATAAAATCGTACCAGGTGGGACAGACCAGAGTTATGGCATTTATGTGGCAAAACTTGCGGGAGTACCAGACAGTATAATCCAGAGGTCAGGAGAAATTTTAAGGGGACTTGAATCGGTTGAAAAATTCTCCATTTCAGATAATGAAACTGAACAGCTTTCTCTTTTCATCAATCAACCCGACCCGATTGGCGAACAATTAAAATCAGAAATACTCAATATCAATCCTGACAATATCACTCCGTCTGAAGCATTAAACAAAATCTATGAATGGAAAAAAATGCTTGAAAAAAAAGGACTGAAAAATGGGTAAGATTCGCCTACTGAATGAAGAAACCATCAGCAGAATTGCAGCAGGAGAAGTAATCGAAAGACCGGCATCTGTGGTAAAGGAACTTATTGAAAATTCGATAGATGCTGGTGCCACAAAAATAATTGTTGATATAAAACAGGCAGGAAAGACCAGTATTATTGTAAAAGACAATGGATGTGGTATTGAAAAAGATGACCTCAATGTCATATTTCAGAGACACACAACCAGCAAAATTTATAGGTTTGAAGACCTGTTGAAAATACACAGTATGGGATTTAGAGGCGAAGCTCTTTACAGCATAGGGGCAGTAGCAGAAGTATTCCTAAGAAGTAAAACGGCTGATTCAGAAACAGGATGGGAAATTCATATAAAAAATGGAGAAAAAACACAACCAGTACCTGTCGCCATGCAAAATGGCACTGAAATTGAAGTTCATAACCTTTTTTTCAATGTACCTGCAAGAAGAAAATTTCTCAAATCTGATACTGTCGAATTTCGAAAAATCATGGATGTGTTTATTCCCTATGCCATCTTATTTTCTTCAAAAACATTTGTTTTATCCCATGACAGAAAAAAATTTTTTGATCTCGAACCCACCGAATCAATGAGCAAAAGAATCAGTAAAATATGCAATGTTGAACAAAATTTTTTGAAGGAAATTTCAAAAAAGACACTTGATAATTCTATATCTATCAATTTTGTCCTGGGAGATATTAATATCCAGAGAGCAAGAAAGGACCTGCAGTTTATCTTCATCAATAATAGACCCGTACATCATTCTGGTATTTCGTTTATCATCAATGATGTCTATCGAAATATCATGCCATCTGAAACATATCCAGTATTTGCAATCAATATCAACCTGAATCCTCAGGAAGTAGATGTCAATATTCATCCCGCAAAAAAGGAAATACGAATTAAAAATGAAGCCAGTATGCTCAATTTTATCAGGGTAGTATGTGAAGAAATATTGACTCAAAAAACGCAGCCGAAACAACCTGAAATCAAGCAACATATCACAGTTTCTGAAGATACTACTGCGTATCAACCCGAATTGAATTATGAAAATATTTCTCAAGAAACACTTGAGAATCAACAAAAACCTGAAAATTTGGAACAGGACTTTCGCATCACACTTGCAAATGCAAAATTTATTGCCACTCTTTTTGAAACATATCTTTTGTTTGAATCAGAAGAAAAACTATACCTGATAGACCAGCATGCAGCGCATGAAAGAATCACCTTTGAAAGATTGGTTACACAGGCGGCACAGGGCAAAATTCCGATAGAACAACTTCTTGTTCCTGTATCAATAAATTTAACACCACAGGAACTGTTTATCTGGGAATCAGGCGGACATATCAAGCTTGAAGAAATAGGATTCCAAACAACAAAATGGGGCAAAAATACTGTGGCAATTCATTCAAAACCTGTTGATATCAAAAATCCGGAGGTCGCCATCAGAAATATTCTTTCAGAAAACAGTGTAAATTTTGACATTGAAACTCTTTTGAAGAAAGCATGCAGAAGGTCAACAATGGCTGGAGAAAAACTTTCTGAAACTGAAGCTGCAGGATTAAGGGATCAACTTATCAAATGCAAAAACCCGCTGACCTGTCCCCATGGCAGGCCAACAATTGTTGAAATTGAGAAAAAATTTATAGAAAAACAATTCATAAGATAGTCAAAAATTCTAAAGGTTTTTGATGTAATTTCTCCACGACTTAGCAATAGTTCTTAAGTCAGACCTTTTGATGGGCAGAATTTTCGGTACAGGTCTTATTGCAACAAACCTCTCAGCATAAAAAATACAGGGAACACCAATATTCTTGCTTCTCGTTGTGAAATCAAGCCATTTATCGTAATAAGAGTGCACCCAATCATCGCTGTCAACAGGATGCGCTGGTAGTGCTGCCTTTGCAAGCCCGGCTCGCGCTTTCATAGCCATAAAAACGTCTGTCTCTGGCAATATTACTCCAGCATCATGCAATCTCACCATATCAAAAGTATCATAAAAATATGGATGGACAGTACTACTTGTAATCAAACAATCCTTCTTGGTATTCTTCGCAGCCAGGTATATTTCTTTTTGAAGTTTATACAATAATTCACAACCCCATCGTTTTCCATTATGTTGAACAGGGGAATGATGTTTGCCTATCTTCACTTGCCTTCCAAAATGATATCCTCCAAGAGGTATCCTTTCCGTCGGAGCATATGCAAGCTGGTCAATCTTAAATCCATCGGCATTGTAGCATCCTTTAGCATCAGACAGAAGTTTTCTGATATTATTTTTTATGAAATTTATGTAAGCAGGATTTTCGGGATTTGCAACCAGTTTCCTGTCGCCGCAAAAAACACACCATCTGTCAGGCAAACCTTCCATAAACCATGTCGCAATCCAAAGAAGAACCTTTCTCCCTTTTTTGTGCTGTCTATCTATAAAACCGCGCAAATCAGGCCATTGAATTTCATTTGGAACCCAGACACCGCCTGGTGACCAGCCAGCATCAATAATGATTGTGCCAAATGGTACATGCTCCTGGTCAAGAATATTGATCCATCTTTCATAAAGGCCCTGAATACAATAGGCAAGAGCCCTTGATTCAGGTCCATTTCCACCTTCAAGTTCAAACATGATTCCAACCTGATCACCATAACCACAATAAATGGGCATCAACCACCACGAAGGTATTTTCCCCTGTGGATGCTTTGATGCCTGCGGATACATCAGGATTAGACCCCGTGAAAGAAGTTGAT
>DAONMJ010000023.1:0-18743 GCA_035392545.1 bacterium | reverse complement strand
TTTTGAATAAAACAAATTGTCTGGAAATTCTTCAAAAGGTGAAACAGAAATTTCCATCAGTAGAAATTACTTCTCGTGATGGAGTAGGTATTGTGACAAAAGCAGATGCAACAAGACTTCAGGAAGCACTTGAATTACTGCTTGATTTTTGCGTTAATGATGCTGGAGAACAAGAAAATATCACGATTTCTTTAACTGTCCAGGATGATTGTATTGAAATTTCAATATTGGAAACAGGTAATAATATTAGATGTCAGACCGGACAGGATTTATTTACACCTTTTTCAAATAATCTTTCGGCATTGCATTCTCTTAATCTGGCAATATGTCGAAAAATTATAGAGGAGCATTCAGGCAGAATATTTTCAGAAATTTTACCAGAGAGTAAAAAGTTCATTATCAAACTTCCAGTTCCAAAATGACAAAGAAAATTCTTGTTATTGATGACGAAAAAAGCGTGCAGGAATCTTTGAAACTTGTCCTTTCAGATAACTGGCGAGTCCTGGTTGCTTCTTCAGGCAGGGAAGGACTTGAGATATTATCAAATAATGAAATTGATATTATTTTTCTGGATATATTGATGCCTGATAGAGATGGTCTGGAGGTTTTACAGGAGATTAAAAAAATTGATGAAACAATTCCTGTGATTATGCTTACGGCTGTTTCAAAACTGTCCACAGCCATTGAAGCAATGAAGATTGGCGCATATGATTATCTGACAAAACCGTTTGATGTGGAGGAAATTCGTCTTATTGTGCAGAAAATCTTCAACGAATTTAAGATGAGACAGAGGGTACAATTTCTGACTGATGAGATGGAGAAATCAACTGAAACCATTATATATAAGAGTGACCCGATGAAGGAGGTTTTGTCGCTTGCTCTGCGGGCGGCGCCCCATGATTCTGCGGTTTTAATTACAGGACCGACAGGCAGTGGAAAAGAATTAATAGCAAGATTTATTCATAGGGAAAGTCCAAGGAAAAATGAACCATTTATTGCTGTTCATTGTGCTGCTATACCTGAAACTCTTTTTGAAAGTGAAATTTTTGGATATGAAAAAGGAGCATTTACAGGCGCCTTCAAGAGCAAACCAGGAAAAATTGAAGTGGCGGGTTCTGGAACCATTTTTTTTGATGAAATTGGGGAAATGCCACTTTCTCTTCAAATTAAACTACTACGCGTATTACAGGAACACGAATTTTCAAGGGTAGGATCAAACGAACCCATCAAAATGGAGGCAAGGGTTCTTTCCGCGACCTCAAGAGATTTGAAAAAGGAAGTGGAATCCGGAAGATTCAGAGAAGATTTGTTTTACAGGTTGAGTGTGATTCCCATTGCCATACCGCCTCTTAAAGAAAGGGAGCAGGATATTCTTCCGATTGCATACCATTTTCTTTCTTTTTTCGGAAAACAGACTGGAGCAAGGGCAAAGATGTTTTCATCCGAAGCGGAACAATGTTTGTTGAATTATGATTGGCCCGGCAATGTGAGAGAAGTAAAAAATGTGATAGAACGTATTTTGGTTTTAAGAGGAAACAAGGATATAATAAATATAGAAGATTTACCGGAAGAATTAAGAGTAGTACGATCCGGAAATTCAGAAGATGCTTCCTTTGAGGAAAGAGTGATACAGTTTGAAAAAAGATTGATTTTTGAGGCGCTTAAAAAATTCTCATGGAATAAGTCAAAGGCAGCAGAATATTTAAGAATGAGTCGTAGAGTTCTGAACTATAAGGTTGAAAAATATGGAATCAGAGAAAGGCAAGAAAAAAATTCTGGTTATTGAAGACAATATCGGGGTTCAAAACCTGTACAGGGATATTTTAAAAAAGCATTCGTATGAAACAGAAATTCTGGATAGTGTTTCTGGAGCAATCGACGCATTGAAGAAAACGAATTTTGACCTTGTGATTCTTGATTTACAACTGTCTGAAGAAAACGGGCTGATGTTTCTTGACAATTTGAAGAGTCTTGAAACCAGTGTTCCTCCAGTTATTGTGTGCACGGGCATGGCTTCAATAGAAAATGCAGTGAATGCAATGAAAAAAGGTGCAAGTGACTTCATTACCAAACCATTCACTGTTGATGTTTTAATATCTACCATTGAACGAAATATCAGTACTAGTGAACTGTCAAAGAAAATTTCAGAAATAGAAATGATTCGTTCAATTCTTGAATTGAACAGGATTATCATTTCCATTACAGATATTGAAGATCTCTGTACAGGTGTCATTGACCTTGTTTATAATCTTGTGAAACCAGATGTTGCACTATTATATTTCAGTGATGACGATACCGGAAGATTTTTTTTAAGACGGACGAAAGGAAATACAGCAGATTTTAATCCTCCAGTAGTTCTTTCTCTATCTGAAACAGGCGATTTCCACAGAAAAAATAATGATATTGTTCATAGAATAGATGAAAAATCTTTTGAAGTAAAACTTTTTGGGAGGAAAAACATCATTGGTATACTGAGATTTTATTCCACCGAGAGATTTGACGACAGGGAACTGAATTTTCTTTCAGTGTTTGGGACCCAGATGGGTATTGCTCTTGAAAACGCAAATTTGCTTCAGCAACTTCAGGAATCCTACATAAGCGCAATAAGGTCTCTGGTAAATTCCCTTGAGGCGAAGGATGCATATACAAAGAACCATTCTGAACAGGTTGCATATTACGCTGTTGCAATTGGTAAGGTTCTGGGATTGGACCAGAAATCTCTTGAAAGTTTGCGCAACGCTGCATACCTCCATGATATCGGAAAATTGGGTATAAAGGATGAAATTATTTTGAAGAAATCTTCACTTTCAGAAAAAGAATTGGAAATTATAAAAAAGCATCCGCTTATTACAAAAGAAATTCTTCAGCCGCTAAAAATGAGGAAAGAAGAAATAGAGGCATGTCTTTATCATCATGAAAGGGTTAATGGTAAGGGTTATCCTGAAGGACTTTCAGGTGAAAAGATTCCTCTATTTGCAAGAATTCTTGCAGTGGCTGACTCTCTGAGCGCAATGATTTCTGAAAGACCTTATAGAAAGAAGATGGAAATAGAGGATGCCATAGAGGAATTGAAAAGAAACGCTGGGCAGCAGTTTGATGAGAACATTGTAAAAGTTTTGATTCATGTTGTTGAGAATTCAAAAAAATAATTTCACTGAAAGGAGTATTTCATGATAAGCATTTCACGACTACTGTCAAATGATCTCGGCATTGACCTGGGAACTGCCAATACTGCAGTTTATGTAAGAGGAAAAGGTGTTGTATTGATGGAACCATCTATTGTGGCAATCAATCGGGATACCAAAGAAGTACTTGCGGTTGGAATAGAAGCAAAGAAAATGCTTGGTAAAACTCCGGCAAACATCATTGCGATGAAGCCAATGAAGGATGGTGTTATTGCTGATTTTGACGCTTGTGAGTCAATGCTGAGACATTTTATTAATAAGGTAAAATCACCAAGACATAAGTTTGTTATGCCGCCGAGAATGGTTATCGCGGTACCCTCTGGAATTACAAGCGTTGAAAGGAGAGCAGTTCGCGAAACCGCTCTGAAAGCAGGCGCGAGAATGGTAAAACTTGTGGAAGAACCGATGGCTTCTGCGATTGGAGTTGGATTACCTGTCGAGGAGCCGTGTGGCAGTTTTATTCTTGATATTGGTGGGGGAACAACAGAAATGGCTGTTATTTCACTTGGCGGACTGGTGCTCACAAAAAGTTTACGTGTTGCTGGCAATGAAATGGATGAGGCGATTTCCAATTATCTGAAGAAGAAATATAATCTTCTCATTGGTGAAAAGACGGCGGAAGACATCAAAATCAATATCGGTTCCGCATTTTCACTTGAAGAGGAACTGACAATGGAAGTTCATGGAAGAGATCTTGTTGAAGGCCTTCCGAAAATGATCAGGATCAGGGCAGAAGAAATAAGAGAAGCATTGCAGGAAACCCTGATGGCTATTGTTGGTGCTGTAAGGGACATTCTTGAAGAAACACCACCAGAACTTTCAAGTGATCTTGTTGAAAGAGGATTGGTTATTGCGGGCGGAGGTGCGCTTTTACGAAATATTGATAAACTTATATCTCAGGAAACAAAACTTCCCGTAGTTATCGCAGAGAATCCATTGCTTGCCGTTGTGACCGGTGCTGGCAAGATGCTGGAGGAAGATCGTTATCTGAAGATGTTTCCTTCCGAATAGGCGGCTAAATGTTGTGGAGATTCCGTCGGGAAATTATCTTTATCATTCTCATCATGCTGGGCGCATGGCTTATCAGACACAGTGTGTCTTTCAGAATGTTTTTTCCAAAACATACGGTGTCTTCTGGAAATTTCCAGCAGGATGTTGAGAGTATCATTAATGAGAATGAACAGTTGAAAAAATTACTTGGCTTGAAACAGTCAGGAAGTTTTACAAAAATTATCTATGCCAGTGTGAAAACAATTTCACCATGGGTTTTTCCCTCCAGTATTGTTTTTGATAAGGGCACTGAGGATGGTGTGAAAGAGGGTATGTCTGTAATAAGTTCCAGCGGTTCTCTGATAGGGAGAGTAATCTCCGTGAATAAAAACAATTCAACGGGAATTACATTGTATCATCCTGATAGCAAGGTAAGTGTCATGGTTTTATCAACAGGAGAACTTGCGGTCATTGAAGGAGTTTCTGTGGCGTCATTATACCCGTATCTTAGAATAAAATTTTTGCCTCCGGAATGCAAAGCTTCTGCCGGTGATATTGTTGAGACAAGCGGTCTCACAAGATTATTTCCGCATCATATCAGAGTTGGAAGAATAGTTAAAATCAATAATTCAAGTTCAGAACCTATTACACACGGCGTTGTGGTTCCTTTTTTTATTAATGAAAATATTAAAAGGGTTGCACTGGTTGAATAGCAGAGAATTCTGGTTGTTACTAATTATTCCTTCTGTGTGTCAGTTTTTACTGCCACACCTGTGGATTGATTGTTTTCTTCTTGTATTATTTTATGTCGCTTTCACCAAAAAAATATTTCCATTTTTTTTAATGGTTTTTTTGTGGAGCATAATATTTTCAATCATTACTGGTGATAATCCAGGTAGTGAAATGCTGGCGCTTGGGACTATCTGGTATTTGTTCTCTTCTTTCAAGATTGATACTGATATCACCAGGATTGTTTCAGCGGCGATCAGTTGTTTGTTATATCTTATTGTGAAATTCTGCCTTGTTTCGGGTGGTTGTATATGGAATATTTCAATGATGATTCTTTTTTCATTCTGGTTTATAATGCTGCATATGGCAATATGTTTCATTTTTATTATAATGAGGTATAATCTTCTTAAAGGGTATCTTTCAGTAACCTGAGTTTAATTCTATGGAGCAAAGATTCAAAAATTTTCATCAATTCATAAAATTTATACTGGGGATTTTGTTGATTCAATGTATAAATCTTCAAGTTCTTCATTTCTCGTACTATAGACGCCTGTCTGACCAGAATTGCATCAGGACCATTGATCTTGGAATTCCTCGTGGAAAGATTTTTGACAGAAATGGCAGGGTGCTTGCTGAAGATAAGACATGTTTCAATCTTGTATATGTGCCATATGACCTTAAAAATCCCGAAGAAGTTGCCTCTGTTCTTTCTAACATTCTTGGTATGGATCGTTCAGAACTTTTGGTTCAATTTAAGAAAAAGTCATCAAATCCTTTTGAAAGAAGGATTTTGAAAAGATTCCTGACTCAATCAGAAATTGCGGCTGTTTCAGAATATGCTTTTAAACTATCAGGTATTTTTGTGCAGGCAGGATTGGATAGACAATATACTCTTGGAGAAGGCGCTGCGCATTTACTTGGTTATACCGGGGAAGTGAATCAGGAAGAACTTGAATTGTTGAAAGATGAAGGCGTAAAGCCAGGCCATTACATTGGAAAATACGGATTGGAAAAACAGTATGACGGGTTTTTGAGGGGGAAATCAGGAGGATACCAGATAGAAGTTGATGCCAGAGGTCATCAAAGAAAAATACTGAAAGAGATAGCCATGGTACCAGGAAACAATATTTTTCTTACTGTGGACCAGACTGTGCAGGAGGCATGTATTAATGCTCTCGGTGACAGATCCGGTGCGATTATTGCGATGGACCCGAGAAATGGCGAAATTCTTGCACTCGTCAGTAAACCTTCTTTTGACCCCTTGAATGTTGCAAAATATCTGCAGTCTCCATACAGTAATAAAAAACCGTTTCTTAATCGTGTAATTGCGGGGCAATATGCTCCGGGTTCAATCTTTAAAATTATAACCGAAATTGCGGCTCTTGAAACTGGTGAAATTGGTGAGCACGACCGTATTGAGTGCACTGGCAGCATGGAAGTTGGAGACAGAATTTTTCACTGCTGGAAAGAAGAAGGACACGGGTGGGTAGATATAAACCTTGCTCTTCCATTTTCCTGCAATATATTTTTTGGAACTGTTGGAGCAAAACTTGGCGTTAACAAGATTCTTGAATATGCTAAACTTTTTGATTTTGGCAAACCTACAGGTATTGATATCCCAGGAGAAAAGCCAGGATATCTCCCTTCTCCAGAAGAATCCGGTGGGCCGATCAATATTGCAATAGGGCAGGGTGCTATTTCGACGACACCCATTCAATTATGTATGATGATATCAGCGGTTGCAAATGGAGGTAATCTGTGGAAGCCATTCATAACCAGGAAAATAGTCACATCTGATGAGA
The DNA here is from genome assembly GCA_035392545.1 of bacterium. GTDB lineage: Bacteria > Ratteibacteria > UBA8468 > B48-G9 > DTJG01 > DTJG01. Next base: position 12,037 of record DAONMJ010000023.1, on the reverse strand, counting down.
AGACGATAAAGGAATTTCAGCCTGTTCTTAAAAAAACAATTTTTGTTTCAGATGAAACCCTGACGATATTGAGAAGGGGATTAAAAAATGTTGTAAAATTTGGAACCGCAGCAGGTGCCAGTGTTGCGGGTATTGAAATTGCCGGTAAAACAGGGACAGCCCAGATTGCACAAAGGGATCTTGGATTGCCCACAAGGGGTGCTTTTGCCTGTTACGCGCCTGCCGACAGTCCGAGTATCGCAATGGTGGTGGTTCTTGATGAAGGAAGCTCGTCTCAGGCAGCAAGAATAGCAGGAGCCATTATCAAGAAAATCTATACTGCCGAAGAAGTGAGAAGCGAAACAACAATTAGCGAAACTCAAGAAATACAGACATTACCGTCTGGAAGTCAGGGGTTTGAATAAAATGGAAAATTATAGCAATCCCGGGAAGGTTTTGATGATTCTGACTTCAGTACTTGTGGCACTCGGGGTGTTATTACTCTATAGCGCTTCAAGAAGTATATCAACGATTCAAACAGGTTTACCTGTTTATATCAAACAAATGATATGGGTGATATTCGGTATTGTAATTTTTGTGTGGTTAAAGGATTTTGACTACAGGCACTGGAATAAGCTTGCCCATGTATTATACTTACTCACCCTGATTCTTCTGGTGGTAGTCCTTGTAATAGGGACAGGAAGGGCTGGAAGATGGATAAAAATAGGGTGGTTCAATTTTCAGCCGTCAGAATTTGCAAAATTTGTACTCATTATAGTGCTGGCACGATATTTTGCAATTAGAGATGTTCAGAGGTTTTCAACACTTTTTGGGGGTGTATTGATTGTAGGTATTCCCTTCTTACTTATTCTTGTTCAGCCAAATCTTGGAACAGCATTTCTTTTTATTATTATATTTTTTGCAATGGCATATCTCGCTGGAGCAAAGGTAAAACATCTTTTAATTTTATTGGCTGTCGGGATATTAATGAGTCCATTTTTGTGGATGGGATTAAAAGATTATCAAAAGCAAAGGCTTGTGATTTTTATGAATCCGTGGAAGGATCCCCTTGGTAAAGGATATAATATCCTTCAATCAAAGATTACCATTGGTTCTGGTGGTATTATCGGAAAGGGCTTCCTCAAGGGAACCCAGACAAAACTTGCCTTTCTTCCAGAGTTTCATACTGATTTTATCTTCTGTTTACTTGCAGAGGAATTCGGGCTCATTGGAGTTTTTGTTCTTCTATTCCTCTATTATGTTTTTCTGACTCAGGCGTTGAGGATTATACTCACAACACAGGATCCATTTGGACGACTTGTTGGCACTGGTATTATGGTGATGCTTGTTGTCCAGATTTTTGTTAACATAGGTATGGCTTCAGGAATCCTGCCTGTGGCAGGGATTCCATTGCCATTTTTAAGCTACGGCGGTTCTGCGATGCTTGTATGTTTTATATGCGTTGCCACACTTTACAATCTGCATAAAAATACCACTCTTTTTTGATATTCCATGTTTAACGTTGAAGACATTTTAAATAAGGTAAAAAAGCCAGTTACATACATCAACAATGAAGTAAATTCCATTCATCCTGACATTGAAAATGCGCAGATAACAATTGCTTTAGGATATCCTGATTTGTACGAAGTCGGCATGTCAAACCTTGGAATTAGAATTTTGTATCATATTCTCAATAACATTGAAGGTGTTGCCTGTGAGAGGTTCTTTGCTCCTGGAATTGACCTGGAAGAAATCCTGCGGGAACAAGGTGAATATTTGTTTACACTTGAATCACGGTTACCACTAAAAAAATTCGATATCGTTGGTTTCAGTATTTCTTCTGAATTGAACTATACCAATATCATTAACCTTTTATCTCTATCGGGTATTCCAATTTATTCGTCACAGAGAACCGATAGGGACCCGATTATTATCGCTGGCGGTAATTGTTCGTTTCATCCAGAATCTCTTTCTGATTTCATAGACGTCTGGATTGTGGGTGAAGCCGAAGAAGTCATGGTTGAATTCGTTAATGTTTACAGACAATTGAAGGGGCTCAAAAGAAATCATATCATCAAAGAACTCGCAAAAATTAAAGGATGTTATGCACCTTTATATTATCAGCCGCAACTTGATGAAAGTGTGAAGCCCGTTGAAGCAGGTATTCCTGAATGCATAGAACGACGTTTTATAAAAAATTTTGAAAACACGCCATTTCCTGTGAAATGGGTTGTACCTTTATGTGACATAGTCCACGATAGGATTTCACTTGAAATCATGAGAGGATGCCCGCAGGCGTGTCTTTTCTGCCAGGCCGGATTTTGCTGGAAACCTGTGAGGAAAAGAAGTGCGGAAACGGTTATCAAACTTGGACTTGAAGCATATCAGAATACCGGTTATGAAGAAATTTCTCTTCTGTCGTTTTCATCTGCTGACCATCCAGAGATAGATCAAATTGTGACTGGATTGACTGACCGACTCAAAGACAAAAATGTTGCAATTTCTTTTCCTTCATTGAGAATAGACACATTTTCTTTTCGTCTTGCAAACAGAATCAGCCAGGTGAGAAGGACCGGGTTAACCTTTGCACCAGAAACTGGAGAAACCCTTAGAAAATTGATAGGAAAGTCCATCACAGACGATACGCTTTTAAAACTCGCCGCTGATGCAAGGAGGTCTCAATGGCGCCAGTTGAAACTTTATTTTATGCTCGGGTTACCTGGTGAAGACGAAAGTACAATAGAAGAAATTGAAGCGCTGATAAGGGAGATTTCAAAAATTATTTCAGTAAAGTGTTCTTTCAATGTTTTCATTCCAAAACCACATACTCCATTCCAATGGCAGAAATTTCCTGAGTTTGAAAAACATGTAGAGATAAAAAACAGGTTGTTAAAAAATTTTTCAAAAAATAGATTCGTGCATTTGAAATTTCATCCGTGGGAAATGAGTGCGATAGAATGTCTTCTTTCTAGAGGAAATAGAAAACTTGGAGATATTATTGTTTCTGTGTGGGAGGCAGGCGGTAAAATGGAGAACTGGTCTGAAACATTTATTTTTAATCGCTGGAATAACGCAATGGAGAAACATGACTTGGGTTTTGAAGATTATCTTGGAAACTCACCTGTGATATGTAACAGATGGAAACATATCAGGGCATCTCTTTCATTTGACGGTCTTCATAAGATTTGGGAAAATTTTAATCAGGCACTAAATGCTACAGATGTAAAATAGCCAGAAAGGAGGTCCTATGTATCCTTTTATCTGGATTTTATTATTTCTTTTCTCCAGAAATGTCTTTGGACTTACGCTGACAGTTGATTTATTTCCAAAAGAATTGAAGGAAAATCCGAAAGAGGTAATTGCAACATCTGTTCAGGTTGCGCCAGTTATTGACGGTACATTAAATGATTCTGCCTGGGATAGTGCAGCAAAGATGGCTGGATTCTGGGTTGCAGGAAAGGATGAGTCCGCAAAGAATCAGACAGTTGCGTGGGTTTGTTATGATGATGAGAATATTTATTTTGCTTTTGCCTGCATTGATCCCAGAGTTGGGCTTGAAAAAATTCCAAAGGATAGTCCCTCTGCCTGGCAGAATGATTGCGTGGAGATTTTTCTTTCACCCACAGGGGAAAAAGAACAATGGTATCACTTCATTTTGACCAGCGGTGGTAGTCAATGGGATGATTGTTCAGATCCAAAGTACAGGGAAACCAGTCGTTTTGGTGAATCCTGGAACGCATCGTGGACAGGAGCGACACAGAAAACAGATTTTGGCTGGACCGCTGAAATTAAGATACCGTTTTCTTCCATGTTTGATACTTCAAAATATCGTGTTGTTCCTGGCTGGATCTGGAGGATGAAGCTTACCAGAGAAGATTACAATCCTGGTATTTCAGAACCTGAATTTTCAAGTTACTCAAAAATAGGTGCTTTATTTCAGGATATACTGGCGGGTCTTGACTTGATTTTTACCACAAGAAATTTCATTACAAATCCAGAAGGAAAAATCCTTGATAAAACAGGGCAGATCACTGGCTGGCATTACTATGTTCCTGCTGGTGGAAAAGGGAATATGAGACATGTTTCTGACTCAGATCCAGTGGAGTTTACGTTTGAAAATGCTGACAATGCGACGATTTTCTTCGGACCCATTAAATATGCTCCATTTCCAGCCAGCAGAACCGTGATTTTAAGTGCTGAAATGAAAATGGAGGCAAAGCCAGATTCAAAAAGTTCTGCAGTTATCAGATATAAAAATCCTGAAGGCAAATTCATACAGGGTGAAGGTCCATCAGGAAAATTGAGAATTTTTCCTGACAATGAATATCATGTGTATCAGATTGCTTTTCCTGTTGCTGCTGGCTTTGCACCTCTGCACATAGATATTAGTGCGGCTCTTTACGGAGAAACAGTGAGGTTTTATATAAAAAGCGTAAAACTGGAATTTGGCAGTCTGGTTTTTGCTGAAGGAAATGATTGGTGCTTAACAGGTAATGCAATGGGACCATTAAGTTTAAGGAACAAAAAAATTGAAGGATGCTACACGTATTTTGATGCGGGTACAGATATCTATTTTTTCCCGAGGGACAAAAAACATGTTTCTGAAGAGAATATCCGAAATGACTGGGTACCTTTTTCTGAAGGGAAACTTACTGATGGCAATCTATCAACAGGCGTGGGTTGGCCAAATTTATGGACTGGGTCAAATGGAATAGATGTAGTGTTTGATCTTGGTGACTTTTATAATGTCTCACGGGTTGAAATATTGAGTGGTTATGACAGTGTTGCAGGCGGACAATTATATGTGAAAGGACCACAGGATTTAATATTTGTTCTGGTTGACAGTGTTTTTGACAGAGTCGACGCTACAAAAGGCGGTCCCCAAAAAAAGACAAACCATCTGATTTTAAAAGCGAATGGTTCAACAACAAGGTTTGTCAGGTTGCAATTTTTGTGTAGTAGTTACAATGGACCTGCTGAAATTCAAATCTGGGGAAATAAAATGGATGGCAGGATTGTACCTCCAGTGGCATATCTTCAGCAGAAGGGTAAAATCGTGATTCAAAATCCGAAGGAAATTCCACTTGAACAGGGGATGGATACACCTTTTTTACCTGTGCCCCAGAGGTTCAAATACGGGAAAAAAGAAATTGTTCTTGACCCATCATTCAAAATTATTATATCACCTGATAGCACAGAAAGGACGAAAGAAACATCTGATGTTTTGAAAGAAGAATTATTTCTTTCGACAGGGCAGAATTTTCAGAAGGATTTATTTCGTGGTTCGTACAATACCGACGCGCAGGTAATTTTTCTTGGTATTTGTTCAGACAGAAAATTTCTAACTGATGTCAGGAAAATTTTTAAGGATTTTCCTGCTGTGGTGGAAAAGCCCGAGGGTTATGTTCTGGTTGCGCAGGACAAAAAAATTCTGGTACTGGGTGCAGATGAACCAGGACTATTTTGTGGTTGCATGAGCCTGCTGGAACTGTTGAAGATGAAAAATGGAGAATGGGTAATCCCTGAAATTACGATCAGCGATTGGCCAGAATGCCCTTACAGGATGATGCAGGTCAGACCTGCGCCAGAAGCAAATCTTCTGCGAGCCCTGGCAAGATACAAGATTAACTATGTTGAGTTTGCCTATCGATATAACAAGAAAATAGTTGAACTGAGCAAAATGGCAGAAAGATACTTTATCAAAACAATCCTGGGAGCTGATCCGAGAATAGTTCTTAATTTAACCACGGACCCCGAAATTATTGAAAAATCTCCTGAAGAAAAAATTGAAGATCTGGGTTTTGGAAGAAGAAATATTTGTCCTTCAAATCCGAAAACGTGGGAATTGTATTTCAAAGAACTTGATCAGTGGATTGACCACTTTACAGGATTTTTGAACATCAATTTTGATGAAATGTACCAGACACCAAACGGTTCAAGGTGGAATGTTTGTCAGTTGTGTCGCGCAAAAAACAAACACAGTTATGAAATCCTTGCAGATGCCATTAACACCCTGCATCGATACGCGGCAAAGCATAAATTGAAACTGTTGATGCTGGATACATGTTTCATGGGAAGAAGCATCAGCAATCCAGACGATAATGATCCTGATTGGAGGAAAGCCCTGGATATTATACCAAAAGATATTGTGATGGCTGTCTGGCATCCAGCAGATGTAAATGAACTTTTTTTCAGTAAGGGTTTTACTCAGGTGTATTTATCATTGACTGGAGGAAACTGGAAGAAACGCAATTTCCCGGGTAAGTATTATAGCGGTGTTTTATGGTATGGTCTGGATAGTCTTTTTAAGGTTCCGTTTGTACTTCAAGAATCTCAGGCATGCTGGTCTCCAGGGAAAGCACTGCCTGGTGCAGGAGATCCGATAGATGTCAATATTAATGAAATTTCCCTGCACTGGGAAGAAATAGTAAACGGTTCTATATATCCCTCCAGAATTGCTTCAAGCAAGGATTATTTCTTTGTTGATATTTCATCTGTTGCCAACAATTCTTTTACTGATGAAAAGCCATTTGATGGAAAAGGGTGGATAGATTTTGGCCCAAATTTTGATTTGAAAGCAATGGTGCCGGGTGAGAAGATGTTCAATGGAGTCCCGTTCAAAATTATTGACGAAAAGAAAAATAATGGAAAATCCTGTATTACTGTGCATAACAGGGGATATGTTGATAGAACATTCCCATTCAGAGTAGAAATACCGGTGCCTGATAAAAAATTGATATCTTTGAATTTTCTTCATACTCTTGATAACAGGCCAGGGCATAACTATTTAAGGAAGAATGAACTTGCAGGATATTATTTTGTTGTTTACAGTGACGGTTACTACATTCCTGTTGAATTGAAATATGCTGTAAACATTGCGAACTGGGATGGGTTGCCTTGCTGGAGTTACTATGAACCGCGCGAAAAATCCATGAAGGGAGGTATTTTATGCTGGAGGGGAGAAACACAATCAGGGATTGAAGCAAACCTTTATCGTACAGAATGGATAAATCCCAGACCTGACGTTCCGATAACAAAAATTATTTTCTCCCCTTGCTGGAAGAAATCCTGTATGAATCCAACACTGCTTGCCATCACTGGTATTGAATATTCTGAAAAATTGAAAAATTATGTTAAAAAAATTCCGACAGAAACCACATTGAAAAATGTGGATAAACTGAACCCTGCCTTTACTCGGGGTACGGCTATAGAATTAAAGGGTGGGGTGTTGCACAACGACCTTTTCTATGAAACCAGAGAAAAGATTTCAATCAGGGCGAGCTCGGTTTTTAATAATTCCTACAGAGAAGCAGTACTGGGTGGAGAAGATTTTAAAAGTGATGTCAGCTGCATCATATCTGATTCAAACGATTTCCTCAGGTTTGCTGGAAAAGGAGATGTAACCTTCAGTTTTCCAGAAAAGGAAATATTGTCAGGAGTGCTGGTTTCTGGAAGTTACAGAGATGAAAGAAAAGGTGAAGATTTCCCCCCTCAAAAACTTGATTTGACTCTCTATATTTCTTACGATGGAAACAATTTCGAAAAACACAGAGAAATTTCTGATTACACTCCTGAAGAAGAAGGCCCAAAATGGATTGAATTTCCCGAAAAACCGATAAAATCTTTCAAAGTGGAAGTGAAAGCAATGTCTCCGTATTCAATGCCGGGTTTGAATCTTGTTCAACCTTACAGACCGTGAATTGACTTGAAATAAAAGAGAATTCTTCATATTATACTTCCTGAATATCTGGAATTAATTGCTTCCAGATATTATACTTCCAGCCATTTCTGAGTGTTCTCATCGGATAACAACCTGTTGCGTCCCAGAGTCTTATTCTGGCATATGCAAGTAAATCTCCAGTGTTTGGGTGTTTTTTTCAAGTTTTTTCTATTTTTCATGATATAATAACAGTATGGAACAAGTAACCTGCATCCTTCCGGTTGCCGGGATAGGAAAGAGACTTCAGCCGCATACCTTTACAATACCAAAAGTGCTTTTACCTGTTGCGGGCAAGCCAATTCTCGGCTATTTAATTGATTATGTGAAAACACTGGGCATAAACAGATTCGTTTTTATCACCGGACACCTTGGAAATAAAATTGTAGATTATGTAAAGATTCATCATTCGGATGTGGAAGCAATTTTTGTTAGACAGGAAGAATTTATCGGGCTGGGTTACGCAATTTCTCTTGCAGCAGACCACGTGAATGGACCTGTTTTTATTAATCTCGGAGATACATTAATTGAATCCAATGCAAAAGATTTAATTGAAGACGGTATCAGCTGGATTGCCTTGAAAGAAGTGAAAGACCCGCGTAGATTCGGGGTTGCGGTGACAGATGGCGAAGGTGTTATAAAAAGAGTGGTTGAAAAACCATCAGAAATGATTTCCACACAGGCATTGTGCGGAGTTTATTTTTTGAACAACAGCCATCTTCTTTTTGATTGTCTTAAGATATTGATTAGTTCAGGGAGAAAAACAAGAAATGAATTTCAGCTCACTGACGCCATCCAGATGATGATAGAAAAAGGCGAAAAAATTCTTGGAATCCCGGCCAGAATCTGGCTGGATTGTGGTAAACTTGAAACCCTTCTCGAAACAAATAGATACTTGCTTGAAAAAAACAAACCTTTTATTCCGTCATTACCGAGTGTGGTAATAAATGAACCCGTTTTTATAGAACCCTCTGCCCAATTGAGGAATTGTGTCATTGGACCCTATGTTTCAATCGGGAAAAATGTTAACATGGTCAATGTTATTGTTCAGAACAGTATCATCAATGACAACGCCAGCATCAAAAATGTTGTCCTGACTGATTCAATCATTGGCTATTCTGCATATCTCACAGGAAACCTTCAAAAGATAAATCTTGGAGATGCTTCTCAGGTCAGTCTGATGGGTGAAGAAGAGACACTTTTCTAAAGTTTATTTGATAAATTCCTGATGAACCACCTTCAATGCTTTTTGACCATCCTGCTTGCGTATGATACATGATATTTTTATTTCAGAGGTACTGATCATTTCAATGTTAATTTTAGATTTTGCAAGTGCTTTAAACATTCTTGCCGCGACTCCCGGATGGTTCATCATACCAAGTCCTATCACAGTGATTTTTGCAATATCGCTATCAGATGTAACTGACTTGCATCCTAATTCAGCACCAATGGTTTTTGCAATTTCAAATGTTTTTTCAAGGTCAGAAGTACTTACTGTAAAGGACAAGTCAGTATAGCCGCTGGTACTGACATTTTGCACGATGACATCAACATTGATACTTGCTTCTCCAAGAGCACCGAAAATTCTGGCAGCAACACCGGGTTTGTCCGGCACATTAAAAAACGTAATTTTCGCCTGTTTTTCGTCAAGGGTTACGGATGATACCACAGCACCTTCTTTGAAATCAACCTCAGTGACCATAGTGCCTCCACTGTCAGTAAATGTTGACTTGACAACAAATGGTATATGATATTTTTGAGCAAATTCAACGGCGCGCGATTGCATTACCTTTGCACCTGTTGAAGCCATTTCAAGCATTTCCTGATAGGAAATGACCGGAATTACGCGGGCTTCAGGAACAACATTTGGATCAGTCGTGAAAACACCGGGAACATCAGTATATATTTCGCACATATTTGCTTTTAATGCGCCTGCAATCGCAATGGCAGTCAGGTCTGAACCGCCCCTGCCAAGGGTTGTGATATTTTCTTCGGCGCTTATTCCCTGAAAGCCTGCTACCACAACGATCTTTCCCTTTTTTAGTTCTTCAAGAATCCTTCGCGTATCAACAGTGCAGATTCTCGCTTTTGTATGGGTGCTATCTGTTCTTATACCTGCAAGAAATCCAGGAAGTCCTTCTGCTTCATATCCCAGTTGTTCAATTGCCATGCACAAAAGTGCTACTGAAACGATTTCTCCTGTTGAAAGCAACAAATCCATTTCTCTTGTTGGCGGAGAATCATGAATTTGTTTTGCAAGGCTAATAAGGTTGTCTGTTGATTTTCCCATGGCTGACACAACGACGACCACTTTGTTGCCCTTTCTGTATGTATTTACAACTTTTTCAGCAACCTTTTTTATCTTTTCGGTATCCGCAACCGAACTTCCGCCATACTTCTGGACGATAATCGACATCCATCCTCCTTCAAAAATATTTTTAGCATAATATTTTACACGACAAAAATGGGTTTTTCAATAAACATGGGTCTATTCAAGATGCCCATCTTTGAGAAGATGAAAATGACCATTGAGATAATCAAGTGCATTTTGCTGTTTTTTACCCTGTTCCTGAAGTCGTTCAATTCTCAACATTCCCTCGCCACAGGCAACAAGGATTTTTTTGTTTAGATCAACAAATCTACCAGGGAGTCCATAACTGCCAGTATCTTTTTCTACAATAGACGAGATAATTTTTATCATTCTGCAGCCCTTTTTTGAAACAAGAAATGTATATGTTCCTGGCCAGTCAGCGAGAGCGCGGATTCTATTATGAATTGACGTTGCGCTGCCAGCCCAGACAATTTTTCCATCAGTTTTTTTGAGTTTTGGAGCGTAAGAAACCTTTCCTTCCTGTTGTTTTCCCCTGAATCCATCTTTCAGTTTGTTAAAACCTTCAAGGAGAACCTCAACTGCTATGTTTGATAATTTTTCCCTCAGCGTAAAAATGTCGTCCTGGTCTTCAATGATTATTGATTTCTGGCTGATGATATTTCCAGCGTCTACATCGCGGGTGACAAATATTACTGAAACTCCTGTTTCTCTTTCGCCATTAATGAGAGCCCATTCAATTGGTGCCGATCCCCGATATTTTGGAAGAAGAGATGGATGCACATTAATGGGAGCAATTTTTGGTATTTTGAGATATTCTTCAGGAATGATTTTTCCATATGAAATAATAATAAACAGGTCAGGGTTAAAGGATTTTAAAATATTCAAAAATTCAGTATTGCCTTTTAATTTTTCTGGCTGCAAAACCAAAATACTATTGTTTTGAGCCCAGATTTTTATTGGGCCAGGGGTAATTTTCAGATGTCTTCCTTTTGGCTTGTCAGGGCTGGTAACAACTGCCAGAATCTGGCAGGATTTTTTCAGCGTTTCAAGGCACGGTATACCAAAAGCAGAACTACCCCAGTAAATAATTTTCATTTTTTATTTCTATTTCTGAAAAACAAGTGCAGCGCCTGAAATGATTCCAGCGTCTGTTCCCAGTCCGGCCGGTACCACCTGAACAGTGGCAGAGAGGACTTTCATACTTCTTTCTTTGATTGTTTTTCTCACTGTTTCAAAAAGGATGTCACCTGCTTGCGCAATACCTCCTGCGAGAATGATTCTGTCAGGGTTTAACATATTCACCATTCCAGCGAGAAATGCACCGAGTGCAGTCGCCATTTCGATCCACACTTCCCGTGCAAGTTCATCTTTTTTTAGATATGCCTCAGAAATCAATTTTGGAGTAATGTCAGAAAGATTATTGACCATCTGTGTTAAAATTGTTTTTCTTCCACTTTTAATTTTTCTTATGGCGCTGCGGACAATATAATCCCTTCCAATATACGCTTCAATACAACCTCTGGAACCGCAACCGCATTTGCGCCCTTTATAATCCACCGGCATATGTCCGAGTTCTGCTGCTGAATAGATTGCTCCGCGTAAAAGTTTTCCATTGATTACGACTCCGCCACCCAGCCCGGTGCCAAGTGTGAGACACACGATTGTGCGTGTCCCTTTGCCGGCTCCAAAGAGATACTCCCCCCATGCAATGCTGTTGGCATCGTTTTCTACTACAACCTTCTTATTAAATTTTTTTTCAAATATTTCCTTCACATTGAAGTTATGCCAGTCAGGAAGATTAGGGGATTCGTACACCGCACCATTATTATCAACAACCCCTGGTGTTCCAATACCAATACCTTCCACACTATCGTCCCACACGTCTCTGATAGCAAGAGATATTTGTTCTATTACAACATCGCGACTTCCTTTTTCTGCTTTTGTTGGAAGCACGCCCTTTTTCACAATGTTGCCGGCTTCATCAACAAGACCGTATTTGATATAAGTGC
>DAONMJ010000022.1:0-18762 GCA_035392545.1 bacterium | reverse complement strand
AAGACGACCCGAGAAATCCTGCTGTCATTGCTGACCTTGTTGGAGACAATGTTGGTGATTGTGCCGGTCGTGGTGCAGACCTCTTTGAATCAACAGCAGCAGAAAATATAGGAGCAATGATTCTTGGAATTGCTCTTTTCCCTGTATTCGGAATTCATGGAATTATATTTCCACTGGTTGCCCGCGCTTTTGGACTCATTGCTTCCATCATCGGTGTTTTAAGCGTAAAAATTAAAGAAGATGAAGACCCTATCAAGGGATTAAATCGTGGCTATCTGGTCACAACAATTCTTGCCACCGCAGGATTCTGGTTATCAACAAAACTTCTTTTGACTGAACATCATACACTATTTTTCCTTGCTGGGCTGGTAGGGATTTTAACCAGTTTCGCCTTTGTTTCTATCACCCAGTATTATACTGAGTATAGATACCGCCCCGTGAAATCAATCGCAAGGTCTTCTGAAACAGGCCCGGCAACAAACATAATCACTGGTTTTGCTGTTGCGCTTGAATGCACCGGTATTCCAGTAATTGTTATATCAATTGCACTTCTGCTTGCATACTTTCTCGGGCAGGCAACAGGACTACCTCACGGTGGTCTTTATGGAACCGCTGTTGCAACTATGGGAATGCTTGCAACATGCGCATACATCCTGGCAATGGATACATTTGGCCCTATCACTGACAATGCTGGCGGAATTGTTGAAATGTCAGGAGCAAGCGAAAATATCAGAAAAAGAACTGATCGCCTTGACGCAATAGGGAATACCACAAAAGCACTCACGAAGGGATACGCGGTTGGTTCTGCTGCACTTGCGGCATTTCTTCTTTTCTCCGCGTATCTCACTGATGTCCACATAGAATCTGTAGATCTTGCAAAGCCGGTTGTCTTCATAGGCGCAATGCTCGGTGCCGTACTTGTGTTTGTATTTTCTGCCTTTGCCATAAGGGCGGTCGGCAATGCCGCATATTACATCATCAACAATGTCAGAAAGCAATTCAAGGAAAAACCCGGTATTCTTGAAGGAACAGAAAAACCTGATTATGCCCAATCAGTCGACATATGCACAAGGGGTGCATTAAAAGAAATGGTTCTACCGGGATTGACAGTTGTCATTGTGCCGCTCCTGGTGGGAATATTTCTTGGCCCAGAAGCAGTTGGTGCAACATTGATGGTTGGAACAATTGCAGGTATTATACTGGCGCTGGTTCTCAACAACGGTGGTGGCGCATGGGACAACGCAAAAAAATATATTGAGGCAGGCGCATATGGCGGAAAGGGTTCCTTTGCTCATAAAGCCGCGGTGGTCGGAGATACAGTGGGAGACCCATTCAAAGACACAGCAGGGCCATCGCTTCATGTTGTTGTAAAACTTCTTTCAACTTTGACCCTTGTTTTTGCACCACTGTTCCTCATTTTGCACGCTATAAAATAAGATTTATAAATGTGAATTTTTACAGATTGTATGTTAAAATATGTACATGAAGACATATAGCGTAGGTATTGCAGGTTATGGATTCATTGGAAAAGTACACACCTATGCATACAGGGTTATCCCACTGTATTATGAAGACCTTCCAGCAATTATTAAGGTTGTAGGTATCGTTGATGAATTTGAACAGGCAAGAAAAAAAGCGGTTCAACAGGCAGGATTTGAATTCGCAACTTCGGATTTCAGAGAACTTTTAAAAAAAGAAGACATCCACATCGTCAACTGTTGTCTACCCAATCATCTTCACTATGAATTCATCAAAACTGCATTGCTTGAAGGTAAACACGTGTGCACTGACAAACCTCTGGCGTTAAATTATGAACAGGCTCAAGAACTTGCAGAACTTGCAAAAAAAACAACAGTAAAAGCACATGTGATATTTCAATTAAGATTTTTCCCTGCTGTTATGAGGGCAAAACAACTCATTGATGAAGGATTTCTTGGAAAGATAAATTTCTTTAGATTTCTTTACCTGCATTCTTCATGCGTGAGACAGTCTTCAAAAGCATATAGCTGGAAGGCAGAATACGAAAAAGTTGGAGGAGGAGTACTTGTTGACCTTGGTTCACATATCATTGACCTGGCAAGATATCTCGTTGGAGAATTTGGCAGCGTGTACGCAAAGACAAAGAATTTCACATCCCCTGACAAAAGAACAGACGATCTGGCAATTATTGAAACAGAAACCAAAAATGGAGCAATGGGAATTCTTGAAGCCTCAAAAATGGCTGCAGGAGCAAATGATGAAGTCAGATTTGAAATCTACGGTTCGGATGGTGCACTCTCTTTTAATTCGATGGAACCCAACTGGCTGAATGCTTACAATATGAATGACCCTGATACACCAATTGGTGGTTTAAGAGGATTTAAAAAAATTGAAACAGTACAGAGATATCCTGATGCAACCGGTATTCCACTTTCCAAGTTCAGTATGGGATGGATAAGAGCCCATGTCGCATGTATTCACTCGTTCCTTTATTCGGTTGTGCATGATAAACCAGCCAGTCCTTCATTTGAAGATGGTCTGATGGTACAAAAAATCATAGAGGTTTCATACGAGTCCTCAAAAACAGGAAAACCATATTTGCTATAAAAACGGAAATTTATGAATAAAATATTAACCGAAGAAAAAAATCTTGTAAAAAGTATTAAAGCGGCAAATAGTTTTCTTAACAAAAACAGCGAAAAATTGCTTCTCAACAATGTTGGCAGGATTATCAAAAATATTCCATCTCCGCCGAAAACGACAAAAAAATGGTTCCAGAAATCCTATGTTCTTGGACCAGAACAAAATGATTTCCTTGCAGGGAAAGGTGTTTTCTATATTACTGAGGGGAGAAAACTGTTTCTTGATGCTACAGCGGGACACTATCAAATGACATGGGGCTACAATCATCCAACATTGATGAAGTGTCTTGATGAGGCAATAGCACTTGAAATTCCATGGGATTGTCACAGCAATATTCCTGGTTTTTTCGTGAAAAAACTTTCAGAAAAACTGGTTGAGATATGTAATCCAGAAAGGAACTATGCCAGTTTATTGAACGATGAGAATTGCTTGAACACTGTTCTTCTTGGTATAGCAACCGGATCTGTTGCATGTTCAACAGCAATGAAGCTTACTTTGAATTACTATAAGAGTCAAAAACCCCGCGGTAAAAAAATCGTATTTGTTTCGCTGAAAGGCAATTATCACGGTACAGATTTTTTGATGCAGAGACTCAGGAAAATGTGGGACTGGATGTTTGCTAAGGAGATTATTTTCGAAATAGTTGAACCAAATGACCTGAATGGTTTGGATAGGGTTTTCAAAAAACATAAGGAGAATATCGCTGGCTTTTTCTTTGAACCCGTTATGATGAACAGAGAAGCGATTTTACTGACCAGAGAGTTTATTCAGAAAGCAAGAAAACTTACTGACTCTGTGAACGCGCTCATGATTGTTGACGAAATACAAACATGCTGCTGGTATCCTGAAATTTTTATGTACAAACAGTTTGATATTACTCCTGACGTTTTAATCCTCGGAAAAGGACTTACCGCAGGTTTTCATCCACTCTCTGCGGTTGTTTATAAAAGGAAACTTGATTCCCTAAAGCAGTATGATGCCATCAGTACAAACGGAAATGCACCACTGCCTTCCCTTATGGCTATGTGTTGCCTGGATTTAATAGAGAAGAATATAAAAAAGATTGAAGTGCTTGGCAGTTATTATGAAGATTGCTTGAAAAATCTTGCCCGGGAATTTCCGCACCTGATTGTTTCCATACAGGGCAAAGGTTTCTTATCCGGACTCAAACTGAACAATCAGCAAACAGCCCTTAAATTCCATCAAAAGTGCATTGAAAAGGGAATCTGGCTCAGGGTTCACGCCTATTACGAAGGCCATTCAACTGCCTTAACAAAATTTGCTCTTTCAGTGTCAAAAGATGTACTGGATTATACGGTAAACATATTCCGGAAAATTTTAAAAATCATTTAGTTTCAGGAATTTACAATCTCTTTTATTGCAGGATGTACAATCTCACCCCGTAGCATTGCACAACCAGATTTTAATGCTGAATTTTCTTCCAGTGCAGACTCACCCATATTTGCCAGCATTTTCAAATATGGCATTGTTGCAAAATTGAGCGCAATCGTGGACGTTTTTGGTACGATACCTGGCATATTCGGTACGCAGTAATGCACAATCCCTGAATCAATAAAAACCGGTTCTTTGTGGGTCGTTGGACGACTTGTTTCAAAAACCCCACCCTCATCAATAGAAACATCAACCAGGACAGTTCCTTTCTCAAAACTTTCGAGGTCCGATTTTTTAATAAGAATTGGTGGTCTGTGCCCTGGAAGCAACACAGCGCCAACAATGATGTCTGCTTTCTGACAGCGTTCAGTAATAATGTTTTCTTTTGAATCCATCACATCACAATCTGGAAATCTTCTCTTTAAAATTTCTCTTTTTTCTGGACTTTTCTCAATAATTGTAACCTTCGCATTAAGAGATAATGCAACACCTACAGCAGAACTACCAACAACTCCCCCACCCAGAACAACAACACTACCCGGCGGAACAGTCTCTGTTCCCATCAGAAGTACTCCTTTGCCGCCATATTCCTTTTCAAGATATTTCATCCCCTGTTGTATACTTAATTTACCAGCAACCTCACTCATGGGTTTGAGAATCGGTCTTGTACCGTTTTCCTCAATAAGTTCATAAGCAATACAGGTAACTTTTTTATTTGCAAGAGCGCGTGTCATTTCATGGTTTGAAGCAAAATGAAAAAATGTGAATACGATCTGCCCGGGTTTCATCATTGATATTTCTGAATCCTGGGGTTCTTTCACCTTCACTATCAGTTCTGCGGATTCAAAAATACTGTCCCTGGACACAATTTCAGCCCCACATTCACTATAAAGAGTGTCAGAAAATGATGAACCAATTCCCGCATTTTTTTCAACAAGGACCTTATGTCCCTGTTTCACGAGTTCCCTTACACCCATTGGTGCCAGACCAACCCTATACTCTTCGGTTTTTATCTCTCTCAAAACTCCTACTATCATTGCAACCTCCTCTATAATGTTATTCGGTATCTGTAATAATTTGCATCTTTCCAGTTTGTATCATTCTCACCAAATCTGGTGAGAAAAACAACTATATCTCCGTTTTCTCTATCCTGATAAAATCGAAAATTTGATAATTGAACCGTTTCCGTTTCTCTGTTTTGTCTTGTATCAACGACAGTAATTGTTGATTTTTTTATACAAAACGGCTCTTCATTGATTTCAGCAATCACAAGCGGGTATCTTGGCCAGTTCCCTTTTGCTTTTTCACCTGTTATACAAAGGTTTCCAATCCAGTATAGTTTACCATTTTTTTCCGCTCTGAAAAGCGCAGAACCATTTGAACCTGACTCAAAAAATGTACCATCATCGCAAATCAGGGGCTGTGGCAAAGACCAGTTTTCTCCCTGGTCACTGGAAAAACAAACCCATTTATAACCGGGCCTTTCAGGAAACATGCTATTATCACCCCTGCATACCATTGCGATTGTTCCGCTTTTCAAAACTGCGATGGTATTTTCACCAAGTCCGCGTGAACTCATTTCAAGGTCAATTTCAGCAGGTTGACCAGTTGAAAACTCAATCTCACAATTCGTTAGAATTTTCGCTTTAATCAAAAACGAACGATTTGCCGGAGCCCAACAACCCTTATAATGAACAATATTCCGGTTTTTATCAATCATCCGTGTAATTGCAGGAATAAGTAATATATCTTTATTAAGCGCGACAGGAAAACAAAAACTGATGAAAACTCCTCCAGGTATGTGCAAACTTATTTCTTGTTCACCTTTCCATTTCTGCTCTTGCCAGTCAAAAACATCATAGACAACCCAAGATGGCCCATCAACATCAATTTTATTGCCAGTATAAGTCCTTTTTGAAGCGAATGTAAAAAGTTTATTCCTTGTTCTATCAAACAAACAAGCATTCTCAGCATATCTAATGTAGGTACCACCACTAAATTGATATCCTTTTAATCGTAATTGCGGTTGTGTCCAGCTTTTCCCGTTATCATGACTAAAACAATCACAGAAGTCATCATAGGCATCAGAATAATCCAATCTTCCATACCTGTGAATTAGTATAGGTTTTTCATTATCAACATAACTGATAAAACCTGGAAATACAGGTCTACCTTTTTCATCAACGCCCTCAAAAACATCTCTCTGAATTTTCATAATTCACTCCTGACTGGTACCAAGTATCTTCACAATGGCACCAATAAGGATTTCTGTGCCCTTTTCCATTGGAAGGTTTCTGTATATGCCAGGCGATGGACTGAATAGTTCTGTCCAGCCTGGCAAACTGGTGTAAAGGTCGTAAAGATTAAGACAGATGATATTTCTTTTAGCACAGAGAGCAACTGTTGCATCAGCGTAAATTTTAAATATGCCTGGAATTGGCGCAGAAGGAAAAGGAGTTACACATATTATCCTTTTTGCTCTTTTGCTCAAAAACCACATCTCTGCGTCAAGACAAGCAATATACTGATCAACTGGCGTTCTTCTTAAAAGGGTTTCTATTGAAGGAAATAAAATCACGGTATCAAAATCTCCCTTCTCGATCCGGGATTTTAACCATAAAAGGTCACCAATAGCGTGATAATGTTTTTCTTCGGGATACCTCAACCACTCAATGTTAATGTTCTTTGATAACTTCCCCTTCATCCTGTTGACAGAATTTTCAGGTATATCCCCTATGACTGTTAACTGACTGATCTGTGTATCAGTTCGTACGTCAGAGCATCTGTAATCGGGAACAAATGCCACTAACCGATTATTGTTTTCGTCCTTCAAATAAGGTCCATCAAGATATTCCTCACCAATCTGGTCAACAGGAACAAAACGCAATTTTTTCTGAGCAATGGTAAGGTCATCAAGTTTCAATTCTATTTCATGAATTTCCGGTTTCTCTGGAGAAAAAAATATATTGATAATTTCAGCATTTTCCTTTCCAGGCAACAGTTCAAACAACTCTTTACGCCCATCTATGGAAAGTTCAACAGGAACAGGTCCTGACATTAAAGACCCCATACGAACAGGCACAAAAAATGTTTCTTTCTGACCAACCAGATTTTTATGAGGAAGGATTTCAAGAAAAAGATTTAATTGGTCAGGAGACCTTTTTTGGAACAGGATTGTTTCAGAAAAGGTATCTGATTGCTTCAAGGTTGTGTTTGTAGCAAAAAGTTTAACAAATATTCTATCCTTGTAATCAACCCTTTTTAATATTTTATCTCCTGCACCTGATTGAATTTCATTGTCTATCGTCCATTCAAAGGTATCAGCGCCAGAAGACGCTGAAGCATTCAACAAAACAAGATTGAATTCTTTTCCTGAAAACGTAAAAGGTCCAGAAACCTCCTTATCAAAAAAGGCACTTGTTTTCTTATTTTCTTTGTTCCATAGAGTAATTTCTGTATCAAGAGGTGGATTTCCAATGGTTGTATAATCCCAGAATACCCTGCCATCAGCATGATAAAAACCGATGCCGGTGATCTCAACATTTTTATCAATTTTGTCCACCGGTATCAAAAGCTGTATCCACCTGCCAGTTTCAGGAAGATCACCCATGCGCACTTTATTCAGATTCTTCCACCTGATTATGTCAGAACCCCATGAAAAATAAACAGACTTCCTCTTCTGTGTCTGTATTTCAAGCATAATTTCAGATGCTGGCTGATTTTTATCAATAAAAACATACTGATAAAAAATATCCCCTGACTTTGTTTTCTCTTCAGGCACAACCGCTGTATAATGTGAATTAATCTTCTGTAAACTTCTTCCCGAGTGTGAAAACTTTCCGCTCAGACAAACATGAGAACCCCAGTACCAGAATCCTGAGGTTCTTGCAGAGGGGTTAATAAAATCATCAAGTATCACTCTACCCTCTGGAACTTCAAAAATCCCGGTGTCCTGTTTTTTATCCTCTGAAAGCCAGTATACATAGTAAGCATTATTTTTGTTTGTCCTGAAATATACAGTATCTCTTTGTTGCGAACCGTTTTTTATTCTGACGCACGGTACCTTCAGACCATCTGTATCTGCCACATAAACATACCCTTTTTCAGGCAAAGGCAGATCAACCTCAGCTATTTGCTGAAACTGTTTGAGCTGTGGCTGCTTAATTTTAAGTTTTGCTCGCAATGTATAGCCAGAACAATTATTCACAAAACAGGCGAGAATAATCAATATAATAAATTTTTTCATGATTTTTTCTCTATTTTTACTGCTATGTCTTTGGTAAAAGATGGAAGTGAAATTTCGCATTCACCATTCTCCATTCTCTTTTCAAAATCAGAAAATCTTTCACCTTTATAAGTATCCCAGAATTCTATTCTATAGATTCCAGGATCAAAAATTTCAACGACAAGTTTCACGTCGTCAATTGATTGTTCTTTTTCTGACGGATTTCTTGAATTGAAAACTGCGTTATCATAGACCCACAGATATGCAGAAGTCATATTTTGCATGCCAGTAACACCGGCTTTTGTAGAAATACTTCCAGATGCAGAAATAATTTTTGCTGTAGAAATCTGGAAATTTTTGCCTCTTCTATCCAGACCGTCAAGAAACCTGGCAAGTGCCCTGTAATGAAAGTACAGGTCTTTTTTATCAATAAAGGGCCACCACCAGAATAGCGCTGTCCCGAGCATTGGTGATAACGATGATGTCCATATTCCTGCATGAAGATTATTTTCAAGTTCTCTACTATTTCTTCCCACACCGAATTCATGAATTTGCATTGGTTTTTCAAAGGGTTTTCTCCTGAAATAATACTCCCGCATAGTATCAACTACTGTCTGACTGTACGCATTGCTGACAAGCGTTTCAAGTTCTTTCACTATCCAGACCATCGGGTCATCAGTGGGTCTGCAAATATGACTGGTAACGGGATGTTTCCACGGGTCCATTTTTCTTAAAAGAGAAATAAACCGCTCATGCCATTGTCTGATATTTCTGGAATCATAATATCCAGTAAGGTCAACCTCATTCCACATTTCCCAGAAAGCAATTTGGGTTGAATATCCCCAGCGCGCCACAATATATCTTAATCTCTTCAGAAACCATTTTTCCGCCTCACTACTATAAAAAAACTCATCAGGGGAATTCAAGAAGCCGCCATTGATAACATTATACGGATTGTCCCACCATTCAGCATCTGGCCTGATACTGAACTGTCCATGGTTAATAAGTGTTAGAACAATGTATATGCCGTTTTCCTTCGCTATATCCAGAACATAATCGAGTTTCCATGAATTTTCTAAACTGTAACGACCAATACCCTCATAATGCTGTGCATAAGCAGGAGTCCACTCAATACCCACCCACCATGCGCCCATCCACATTCTAATATAATTTTCAAGGTTATCCTTCATTTTTTTGAAATAACCATCATACGCAAACGTACCCATTCCTTTATCAGGGATGAATTCATATTTATAGGGCTGTCGTAAATCATCAGGAGAACGAAGGACATGTCCAATGGGGTAAAAAAACTTGCCATTTGAAAAAGAAAGACATTGCAAATCCTGGTTATCCCATCTGATAAATCCGGGATTCGTACCAGAAACACACTTAAACCAACCGCAGTCAAACCTTGTTGTTTTTCCAGCAAAATTTATAACAATTTCATATCTGTAATCCCCAATTTCTTCAGGCGCAAATCTTATACACCAGCGATGTTTCCCGTATGGATACAATTTTTCACCATCTTCCTCAAGACATCTAATATAGTCCCTGTCAAAAAAGGCAGGAACTGAAATCTCTTTACCTGAGGGTGAATGAAAGGTCCCTGCAATATCAATTTCTTCCGGGTCAAAGGGATTATCAAAAACAACAGGAACTTCAAACAATACCTCAAACTTGTCATACTGCGGAATTGTCTCTGCATTTGTTTCAAAATTAAAAAGGAAAAATTGCTGTTCTGCCTGTTTTGGAAGTGCCTGGATATTATCAATGTAAATGGTACCCGAGAACGGTAAATAGAAGAAAAATTTTATTCCAAATTCGCGAATATTCTTCTTTGTGTATCCATCCCAGCAGGCAAGACCTGTTGCTGGCTGCCACTCGGAACTTGTATCAGAGATATCAATTATGATTTTTTTCTTCTCGTTCAGGTTAATCTGATAAAGCCCTGTTTGAAACCATGTCCAGTTCTTGTCTTTGATGTAACAAATAAAAGAAACATAGTTTTTGGTTTTTGATGGTATGTAGATATCCAGAGATAGCACGTCAGAGTGTGTCAGGTCAAAATCAGCGTCAACCCTTATCCAGGATTCTTTCATACCCGATACATCAACAGCCAGTGAATTCATCCCGCTTGAAACAAAATTCTTTGAAATTTTCAGTGTTTGTTGCGGATACATCGAGTTCCAGTTCTGTATGTCATTTTCAAAGTCAAAAAGTGTCTCTGCTTGTAGCAGTGTTAATCCGCCAAACACCAGAACGATCCCGCTAAATATCAATTTTTTCATCAATTTCATAGACAATCTCACTTGTCCTGAAAACGGAATGTACTTTCAAATCAGTGTCAAATCTAAGTTGAAATTCTGTTCTATCTGTTTCAAAAGAAATTTCAGAAGCATCTTCATCCATTCTTGATTCTGTTTTTTCTTCCACAACAATTCTTATTTTTGGATAATACGCAAGCAAATCAGCAGTCGGCTTGAATTTTATTTTCACTTCATATTTTTCATTTGCAGGTTGAAAAACCATAGAACCGCCAGGCCCTGGCTCAGATGATTCTGGTGAAACAGATTCGAATTTTCCTGCCCTTGTGGAAAAATATACCTCAATTTTCATTCCTGGTTTCAATTTTTCAAAAATTATTGAAGATATTGCAAATTCTCCTTCAGTGGAATAATTGCGAATAACTTTGATTTGATTTGTGGTAATGTCATGCCAGGGAAAAATCAGTGAAATGCCCTCTGATTTTCTCCATCTGTCAGGACTGAATGCAATCCCTTTTTTTAACCTTGCAAAATACCTGTTTTCTTTTTGAAATATCATCGTAGGAGGATCTGTCATTGAAATTTTATCACTGGAAACACATTGTATCTCACAGTCAACGTATTTTCTGTCCGCAGCAAAAGGAATAATCTCGAGAATTTCAGTTTCCTGAAAAAGTAAAGGACAAGTTTCCGTAATAGAAATAAATTTGGTGAAAAAGTATCTTCTCTGACATAGATTGAGGACAACAAATTTGCAGGTGCTATCAACCATCGTATCCTCTTTTAGATACTGCTTAAAATTTTTCAAAATATCCTTGATCTGTTGTATGATAAATTTATCCTTCGTAGATGAAACAATTTCATTCAAAACTCTAATACCTTCATCAAAAAAATTCGCCTGAATCAAAAGTTGTGCTGCCTGAAATCTGGCGTATTCTCCAATGCCCTTATCAGAAACATACTCCTTAAGAATTTGATATGCCCGTTCAAATTGCTCAAGATTTATCAAACATCTAGCAAGCGGTTGAATTGCGCCTTTGTCTTTGTATTTGTTAACAAGCAATTCATAAAGTTCCGTTCCCTTTGAATAATTAGCAAGAACATCAGTATAAAGCGATGCTTCTCTTTTTATAATGTCCCGAATTAGTGCCTCATCAGTGATTCCTTTTTTGAATTCTTCATACATTTGAATTTTTTCTCTGGCTGTTTCCGGAGTCTCAGGAATACCTGCAAATTTCAAGTCCACAAGTCTGGAAAAAAGTT
The DNA here is from genome assembly GCA_035392545.1 of bacterium. Taxonomy (GTDB): domain Bacteria; phylum Ratteibacteria; class UBA8468; order B48-G9; family DTJG01; genus DTJG01. The sequence continues at coordinate 6,996 of DAONMJ010000022.1, read as the reverse complement.
TTTTGAAATCCGATGATTCCCTGTTTTTTTCGTAAAGTTCAACAATCGATGGAGTAATTTTTTCTCTTATCAACTTCGCAGATTCAGTATTTGTCCTTGCAATACTTGTTATCATATCAATAGCCCATGATACTGATGTGTGCTCGGGAAAAACAACAATAAAAGAATAGAAAAAGCTTGCATCTTCTCTAAACCACCTGTACCAACTCTTCAAAATTCTTTCTGATACATTTCCCTTAGAACCGACGATCTCTTCTGCTTTTTTCATTCTCAAAAACGCATCCTGATACCTGTGATTTTTCAATTCACCCATCGCAAGCATAACATTGTACGAAAGCACATCGTTTTCCACTTTTCCTGCAAACTCTTCAAATTTTCCTGATTCCCATATCAATTCAGCAGCAGAAATAAGTGGCCAGACCTTGCTCGACCAGGCAGTCCCGAGAGTTGCTGACTTCAAAAAATATTCGGTTGCAAGTTCATTCCTGCCAAGATTTTTATAATATGTGGCAATCCTTTCACAGGATGAAGAGTCATCCGGTTTATATTCCAGCGCCTTTTTATACGCCTCAATTGCTCCAGCAAAATCATTGTTATTCCCTTTTTGATTTCCTATTTCTTTCAGGGCTTCTACAATAATATTTTTACAGAAAACTTCAAGTTGTTCTGTGTTTTGCACAGCCCTTATTTTATCAAGAAAAAAGTTACCATCCTCAATAATGGACTCAAAATTCTTGGTGGCTTTGTGAATGTTAATAAGATTCTGAAATGCCTGTCTTAACATCCAGGGATTTTTTGAATAATCAGCCCTGTTGAGAAATATCCTGAATATTTGAATTGCCTCCTGATTTTTGCCAATTTTTGAATACGCCATACCAAGATAAAAATATAAATCAGGATGCTCTAAACCTTCCTTAATTGCCCTATTTGCAAGTTCAACCGTCAAACTAAATTCGTTTTTCTGAAACGCCTTGATAATGTCCTTTAATTCAACCTTCTTCTCCTGGCAAAACATCATGCCGGGAAGCAAGAAAGCTAACATGAACAGTAAGATTTTTTTACTCATTCTCCCACTCATAGCCGAAAATTTCGGCTTTATTCAACTCAAACCGCAACGTAAGGGTTTAACATGCAAATTCAGAGAACATCTTTTTATAGGTTCACCCAATTATCAACCTTTTTAATCCAGGTTTTTGCACTATAGTATCTTACCATATTAACGTTTGCTATATGGAATGCTTCTGTCAATTTGACGTAAAAAGAAGTAAATTGTCTATTGTTGAAACACGTCTGTTACTCTGGTATGATATTAAAAAGGACCTGAAATGATCATACAATATTCAAATCTTGATGACAGCAAGAAAATATTTCTTAACAGGGAACTTGCAGATATTTTGTACCTGTGCAGAAAGCGAAAAATCTCTGTTCCGGAATTCGATATCAATGTTGTCTCTTTATCAGAGTATAACCAGATACCAGAGCATTTACAAAGCAAAATCTCCATCAAGATTCCTTCAAAAAATAAGCATTTCAGCAGTTTCAACCAGATGTGTGAATACGAAAACGATATTCAAACAAGTCAGGTAATCAGGGATGAAAATATTATCTGGATTATCGGCGCTGGTTCAGAAGGAGCCCTATACGGTTTCTATGAAACAATAAGAAAAATCACTGGTATCAGGTGGTATGGTACCAGTGAATTTGATATGGCATTTGCAAAACCAAACTCAGCAATCGAAGGAATATACAGGCCAAGAGTTCCTCTAAGGGGTTTTGAGTTCTCGCCCAAAAATGAAAATCATGAGTTTTCAGAGAAATTCTTGAAATGGATGGTCAGAAATAGATGGAATCTTCTTGACATCAATGTTTCTCATTGGGAAAAATATGCAAACAAACAGGAATTTATAAGATTGTGCAATACATTCGGGATAAGACTTGCCATCGGATGTCATGCTGTTGATTTTTTTGTTCCTGAATTTATTTATAACAAAACGCCGCACATGTTCGGTGTGCGAGATGGAAATCGCTGTATCACATCCACAGTGGGCTCTCCTGATATCAAAAAAAGATGGCAAACAAAGATACAGCCATGTTATACAAATTCTGAAACGCGTGAACTTTATGTTAACGCTGTTGTTGACTTTATCAACAATCATCCTGAAACTTATATTTTTTCTCTCTGGCCACACGACGGAATCAACAACTGGTGTCAATGCCAGAATTGTAAAGAACAATCGCCTTATGAGATGATGTATCGCATTGCCCTTGAAATCTTAGAAAAACTTGGAAGATTTATCCCTATTGAACTTCTCTGTTATTCGAACATGTTCCATCTTCCAGAGAAAAATCTCCCTGTATCTTCAAACACTTATACAATTTTCTGCCCGTATCTCAGGCAATATAAACATAAATTTTTTGAACCCGGATTCAATCAAAAGGATGTAACACTCGGTGCAAAATATCCTGATGAAGAACCAATAAATCCTGTGGATGACAGAGAATATGGAATTTTACTGTCGCAATGGCTACCCTATCTTAAAAAAATAGGTTCGGTTCTCGGCATATTCTCCTATTACCAGTTAGTATTTCATGACCAGACAGAAAGATCTGATAGGTCACGTTATTTATATCAACCAGAACCTGCCCTTGTTGAAGACGAAATTAACTGGTTTATAAAATCGGGAATGAAAGTATTTTACGACTGTTCTCCACCATACCCTGGTTTCTGGCCAGACGGAAGATTTTACGCATATCTACCACGACTGCTATGGGAAAATTCTCCAAATGCTGACAGATTTGTAATGGAATATTACAAAGCAATTGCAGGAGAAAGAGCTGAAGTATTGAAAAATATCCTGAAAACAATATCAGGTTTTATCAACAATAATGAAAGCGATGAAATTCCTTCATCAGATATTGTTAACATTGCGAAGGGAATTTTCAATTCATTAAACTCACCGTTAAAACAAAAGTATAAGCTATGGTTTGATTATGTCTTGCTTGGAAAACAATCCTGGAAAGCATTGAAACAAAAGAATATTGGTGACATGATTGAAGCAGAAAAAAAGATTATTGCTTTTTTCCAGGACAATCGTTCAGTTCTTGAAGATTTCATCAATGTTGACTATATGATAAAACATAGCCAGGCAATTATAGATTTTTATACTTCTCAAGAAAACCTCTGATAAACATGAACATTCTAAATATTTCAGGGAATTATGTTTGTTCCTGCTTATAAAAAATTGCCAGAAGCAACGTTTGATGAAAAAATAAGGCAACTTGATAAAATTCTTTCAGAATGCGTCCTGTGTCCCAGAAAATGCGGTGTTAACAGAAAGAAAGGCGAAAAAGGTTATTGCCGGGCTGATGCAAATCTTTGTATATCAAGCTATGGCGCCCATTCTGGAGAAGAAAATATACTTGTTGGCAAATTTGGTTCTGGAACAATTTTTATGTCCTGGTGCAATCTCAGATGTTGCTTTTGTCAGAACTATGACATTTCCCTTAAAGGAGTGGGTCAAATTGTTTCAATTGAGCAGTGCGTAGAAATCATGCTTTATCTTCAAAAAAGATATTGTCACAACATCAATCTTGTCACACCAACCCATTTTACACCACAACTTGTAAAGGCAATAAAGATCGCCAGTGAAAGAGGACTCAATATCCCGATCGTCTGGAATTGTGGTGGATACGAAAACATTGAAGTGATTAAACTTCTTGAAGGAATTGTTGATATTTACATGCCAGATATAAAATTTTCAAATCCACAAACAGCAAAAATATTATCAAATGCTTATGATTATTTTGAGCAATGCAAAATGGCAGTAAAAGAAATGTACAGACAGGTAGGAGAAATACACATTGAAAATGGTATTGCAAACAAAGGACTATTAATCCGACATCTTGTGCTTCCTGGCGGCATCGCAGGAAGTGAGGAAATTTTTCTTTTTATTAAGAATGAACTTTCAGAAAGGGTTTTTGTCAACATAATGGCTCAGTACAGACCATGTGGAAATATACCTGAAAACATAAATAGACCCATAACAAAAAAGGAATACTGGCATACAATAGAATCTGCAAGACGCATAGGTCTGAAAAATATTATGGTACAGAATTCATTGCTTGACTTTCAGTAAACTGCCTGATATATTAGTAAAAATCAACACAAGGGAGGAAAAATGAAAGAAATGTTTGTCTGTGTTTCAGGTCTATTAATCACCTCTATCCTTCTACAGGCAGGAATTAAAGACAACTCAAAACCCGCAAATATTCCAATAGTAAAAGAAGGTATACCTGTTGCAATCATCGTTGTTCCAAAACAACAAACTTCAACATCAAAATCCATTGAAGCAGCAAAAGAAATACAATACTACATTAAAAAAATGTCTGGTGCAGAATTAAAAATCATCAGTGAGGATGAAAAAACCCCGCAGGATATTTTAACCATACTTTACATTGGACATACTGACGCAGCAAAAAAGAAAAAAATTAAGATTCCTTCTGGATTTAATCCAGCAATCAGGCCTGATGTTTATGAAGAAGAAGGATATATCATAAAAACATCTGGAAATGATATTTTTATCGCTGGAAATGAAGATGGACCATATCAGGGAACAATTTACGCTGCTTATGCATTTTTAGAAAAACTTGGATGCCGCTGGTATTTTCCTGGTGATTGGGGAGAAATAGTACCACAAGTAACAACTATTGTTGCTCCAGCAATTGATATTGAAGCAAAGCCAGATTTTGCAATGCGGGGAATCTGGCTCGATGGACGATGGAGACTTTCTGCTGAGAACAGAAAAATCTATGCTCAATGGGGAAAAAAAGTCGGATTCAGTTCTGACTATACTGGTGGCCAAAAACTTTATCCTGTACCTGGAGATGGTTATCTTACCTGGCCACTGCATCCAAAAGAATATGCTGAAACACATCCTGAATTTTATGCAACGGACAAAACAGGAAAAAGAAATGTGACATCAAAAAGTCATCCGTCTTTCACTATGTTATGTCTTTCCAACAAACAGATGCAGGAAGAGTATTTAAAGAATGTTAAAGAAGCATTTGAGGGAAAAAGACAGTTTCCAAATGTTAGTGATCTCGGCATAGGAATCTCTCCGCCTGATGGAACTCCATATTGCTATTGCGAAACCTGTCTTGCTCAAAGTCAGAATTTTAATTATCCCAACTATATCCATGAAAGAATGCAGAGTGAAGAAGTGTTCAGTTTTGCTGTAAAAATCGCAGATACATTTCCTGACAGATGGGTGGCAGTTGCAGCATATGCCTTAAGAGAAATGCCGCCACAGGGAGTAAAACTGCGACCCAATATGGTCGTGATGTATGCGCCAATCAGTTGCTGCGTTCTTCATCCAAATAATGCCACGGATTGCTGGCGCAGAATTGAAATGATGAAAATTTTAACCCAGTGGTTAAAACTCACTCCACATGTGTGGCTTTATGATTATACGCCTGGTTTTCTTGTGAGTGGTTTTGTTCCTGAGAGAGATGTTTCAAACTTTGCAATCAATGCCCCAATTTATAAAAAAATTGGACTGAAAGGTTTTGGAAGACAGGGAAGCAATACCATGATGGCAACATGGATCAGTTATTACACTTCAGCAAAACTGATGTGGGATGTTCATGCAGACGTTGAAGCAATAAAAAAAGATTTTTATGAACAGTTTTTTGGAAAAGACGCAGCACCACATATTCAGGCATGGTGGGACGCATGTGAATCTCAACTCTTAAAAGGAACCCTCCATGTGCATGAGGACTGGCTCGTGAACAATCTTTATACAGAAGAATTCGCAAAATCAATTCATAAATACTATGAGCAGGCAAAAAAATCTCATATGACAGAAGAACAAAATAAGCGCTTCAGAATTTTTGAACTCATTGTTGAAAATTTTGAAGCATGGACCCAGATGCATGAATCTGAAAAAAATATGGATTACAAAAAGGCAAAAGAATCTGCAAGCAAAATGCTTGATACACAGAAACAACTTTATGAGATTTCTGAATTCCTTGTTGGAAAGGGTGCACTCACCAATCAATGGGAATGTTTCACAAAAGGAAGGGAAATAAGGTTAGGTAAGCTTCACCAGATGACAGATGGAGAATCAGGCATCATGATTGCACCTGTACCTATTGAGGCGAAATTTTCACGCGATCCATTTAATGAAGGTATTGTTGGTGAGTGGTATTTGCCAGAATTTAATGACAAAAACTGGGAAATGAAAAACACATTTTATTTATGGGACCAGCAGGACAAACCCCTTGACGCTATAGGACATGATTATGATGGCTATGGGTGGTATAGATTCTGGGCAAATATTCCATCAAACATGAAGGAAAAATCAGTACATTTTTACTGTGGTGGCGTCATCAATGAAGGATGGGTATGGGTAAACGGAGAATATGCTGGCCATAAATCACATGAATTATGGTGGAATGGTAAACATGATTTTGACCTTGATATTACAAAGTTTGTAAAATACGGTACAAAAAATCTCATTACGATCAGGGTCTGGAATAGTCAGGAAGTCGGTGGCTTATACCGCAGGGGTTTTGTCTGGTCTCCAAAATAATGGAATATACAACTCTTGGTAGAACAGGTCTAAGGGTAAGCCGGGTTGGATTTGGTGCATTACCTATTCAGAGAACAGAATTAAGCAGAGCCATTAAAATTCTACAATCTGCCTTTGAGTACGGTATTAATATTTTCGACACAGCAAGGGGTTATACTGATAGTGAAAAAAAACTTGGTATCGCATTCAAAGGCAAAAGGGATAAAATCATTCTTGCAACAAAGGTGCATGGACAAAATAAACAGGAAGTAATCTCACTTCTTCGGGAAAGCCTAAAACAACTTAAAACTGACTCTGTAGATATACTTCAACTTCATAATCCGGGAAAATTGCCAAACCCTGATGATGAAAGTTCTGCATACGCTGGCTTGAAGGAAGCACAGAAGAAAAAAATGACAAGATTTAT
>DAONMJ010000021.1:0-18777 GCA_035392545.1 bacterium | reverse complement strand
CCTATGAATTCCGGGAAGAACTGGTGGCATGGATTAACCGGTATAACCAGGATTATCCGCATTCATCATTAGGATATATGACACCAGTGGAATTTGAACAAAAAGAGATAAAACAATTACCTTTAACCAGGACCCTAAATTCTACCTTTTTTGCTCTTGACAAATGGGGGGCAGTACAATATTACCCCCCGAGGTTTCTGTCAAGAGGTGAAATCTGCTGGAACCAGAGCAGATAAGGTTCATTGATACTGTGTTATAATTTATGGAAAAAGGCGGTTTTATGGCAATCCTGGCAATCAATGGTGGAAAAAAGGCAGTTACAAAACAACCGAAAATTTCCTGTCTTTTTCAGCGGATGCTTCAGGAACAGGAATCTCTGATTGTGGAACTGGTCAGAAAAAGAGAAATTTCGTTTTCCCCTGTTGTGAAAGAACTTGAAGAAAAATTTGCGGCATACACAGGCACAAAATACGCTCTTACTACTAATAACGGAACTGCAGCACTTCACAGTGCATTTTTTTCTGTCATCAAAAATCCAGGGGACCAGGTCATTACAAGTGTTCATACATGGCATCTTGGAGTAACACCCATCATATGTACTGGCGGAGTACCTGTGTTCTGCGATATTGAGCCACTTACATTGAATATTGACCCATCAAAAATTGAAGAAAAAATCACTCCAAAAACTGTTGCAATATGTGTCACGCATGTGTACGGACATCCCTGCGATATGGATGCCATCAATTCAGTTGCAAAAAAACACGGTCTTGCAGTTATAGAAGATGCCTCACATTCTCATGGATGCGAGTATAAGAGTAAAAAAACAGGCAGTTTAGGTGACATTGGTTGCTTCAGTTTGCAGGGAAGCAAACTGATGAGTGGTGGAGAAGCAGGTATCATTGTCACAGACAATCACGATTACTACCAATCGTGTATTATGCTCGGTCATTACGAAAGAATGGAAAAACTGTCTGCAAAATATGACAGGTACAAAGCAAACCAGGAAATTCCTTTTATGAACCTCGGTTATAAATACAGAATTCATCCGTTTGCTGCTGCAATGGCACTTGTAGAACTAAAGTATCTTGACGAAAGGAACCAATTGCAGATACAAAACTGTTCGTACATTGGTAGGAATCTTGAAAAAATTGAAGGATTTAAAGGTCCTTTTGTTGCGCCCTATGCCACAAAACTCGGCTGGCTAAATTTCCTGATACGACTTGAACCCGAATATTTCAAAGGTATACCACGAACGAAAATTATTGACGCATTAAGGGCAGAAGGCATAGAAGCAGCAACAGGAAGACCTGGATATATTCCTCTTGTGAGACAGCCGCTACTAAATGAAATAGAACACCATCCTGCATATGTCATCTGGTACCACTTTTTGAACAATCATCCTGAATACAAAATTGACGATTATCCTGTGGCTGAAAAGGTTCTTTTTGAAAGGATTGCAATACCATCCATGAGGGACATTGAATATGATCAGGAGTATCTCCAACAGATTTGTGATGCCTTCAGGAAAATATCGCAACATAAGGACGAACTGAAATGATGGAAATCATTGACTGCCATATTCATCCAGCAGTTGACAGGCAAACGGATTTCTGCTTCTATGGAAGTCCTGGTAGTATCAAAAAACAGTTTGAAGACCTGAAAAGGGCAGGTATCTCAAAGGCATGTGGAAGTGTGATTGTTGCGAAAACTCCATCTGTTTTTGATGAGGTCAAAAAACTCAATGATTTTGCTCTCTCCATCAGGGACAGATATCCTGATTTTTATATTCCTGGTATTCAAATACACCCCAGTTTTCCAGATGAATCATGCAGGGAAATCGAACGCTGTTGCACACAGCACCAGGTAACATGGATTGGAGAACTTGTCGGTTATCTTATGGGTTTTCCTGATGATTATGCATCAAAAAGTATGATAAAAATCATGAAATTTGCTTCACAATACAAAGTGGTCGTGAATTTCCATTGTGGCGATATGAAAATTGTGGAAAAACTGTGTAAAAGTGTGCCTGAAATGAATTTTGTTCTTGCGCACCCAGGCGAAAGGGAACATTTTCTCAGCCGTATTAACAAGGTGGCAGAATTAAAAAACCTGTATCTTGATATTTCAGGTACAGGCATTGACAGATACAGAATGCTAAAAAAGGCAGTGGACATTGCAGGTTATAAAAAACTTTTGTTTGGGTCAGATTACCCTATAAATAACCCTGCTGTGTATATTCATGGTGTGCTATTTGAAAAACTTTCAGAAAAAGCCACACAATCAATGTTCGCAGATAATTTTACCCGTCTTATAAAAAGGGGCTGAACATGTTCAGGAAATTGTGTGTTTTGATTTTGCTTGTTGTTGCCACTGGTTATTGCAGTGAGTTTTCACATCTTGAACCACTTGGAATCCAATACAGTTATCATTATCTTGATACGCCAAGGCCCATCAGAATACATGTACTGAAAATAGACCTGACAAAAAATAAGGTAGTTCCATTAGTTATTGTGGCAAAAGACCCTGATGGAAAAGGTCCTGCAGAAGCCGTATTAACAAATCCTTTTGCCCTTGTCGGTTGCATGGATGATATTGTTGCCTTTGTCAACACAAATCCCTGGGATAGTTTTCCAGATGAAAAAGGAGAAAAAAATACTCACTGGTATGAGGGTCAACACGTGAATATTTTTGGGCTGGTTGCAACTGGTGGCAAAATCATCAGTCCTGCTGGAGACGGCTGTATTTCTGTCTGGTCAGATACTTCTGGGAAAATCAATATTTCAAAATTTCCTGATACAGATACCCTTGTTGAAGGCGTTGCAGGATGGTATCAGATTGTAAAAGACAAAACAATTATTCCAAAACAGACGAATCAACTCAACCCTCTTACAGGCATCGGCACAGATGCCACAGGGTATATCATGTGGCTTGTTGTTGCTGATGGAAGGCAAAAAGGGTTCAGCGAAGGAATGAGCCACTATGAGCTTGCTGAATTTATGTTAAAACTTGGGTGTGAACAGGTTGCATTGATGGATGGCGGTGGCAGCAGTATCATGGCAATCAGGGACAAAAATGGAAGATGGCAGGTAGTAAACAGTCCTTCAGACAGAATCCTTTTTATCAAGAAAATCAGACCAGTGCCTGTGATTCTGGGAATAAAGAAAAAATAAATTAGTGTTCTATCGGACTATCTGCAATTTCCTTATGATACTCTTGAAGAGATTTTACTGAATAACTACTGCCAGATTTTATCATTGCCTCAATTCCTTTTGCTGCTGCATGCGCTGCTGCAATAGTTGTCATATATGGAATTCTGTATTTTATGGCATTTTTCCTGATATAGGAATCATCATATTGACTTTGTTTTCCTGCTGGGGTGTTAATAATGACATGAATTTGACCGTTTTTAATCATGTCCACGATGTTGGGCCGCTGCTCGTGAACCTTCCATGCAATGTCACATGGTATACCATGATTTTTCAAAATGTTTGCTGTTCCTGTTGTTGCATAGATTTTGAAGCCAAGTGCATGAAACTTTTTTGCAACAGGCACAATGAATTGCTTTTCCCTGTCTGCAACTGTAATTAACACTGCCCCTTGTAATGGCAGGCGCTGACCTGCTGCTTCTTCTGCCTTATAAAATGCAGTGCCAAAAGTGTCAGCCATGCCCAGTACTTCTCCAGTAGAACGCATCTCTGGACCCAGGAGTGTGTCAACCTCAGGAAACATATTAAAAGGAAACACTGCTTCTTTGACTCCAAAATGGCTCAGTTTTCTCCTGACAACATTCAATGAATTTAATTGTTCTCCTACGAGAAGTTTTGTGGCAATTTTTGCCATAGGAATATTACAAACCTTTGAAACAAGGGGTACTGTTCTTGAAGCGCGCGGGTTTGCTTCAAGAATATACACTTTGTCGTCACATATCGCGTACTGAACATTGATCAGGCCAACAACTTTCAATGTTTTCGCAATTGTTTCGGTGTAGTGATAAATTGTTTCAAGGTGTTTCGCTGGAATGCCTGTAGGTGGAATCACGCACGCAGAATCACCAGAATGAATCCCTGCTTGTTCAATGTGTTCCATCACAGCCGGGATGATGCAATCGGTTCCATCTGAAATAGCATCTGTTTCTGCTTCAACCGCATTTTCAAGGAATTTATCTATCAGAATGGGTCGTTCAGGGGTGATGCCTACTGCAGCAGATACATATTCCCGCAACATTTGTTCGTCATATACAACCTCCATGCCCCTTCCACCAAGCACATATGATGGTCGTACCATTAAAGGATACCCAATTTGTTCTGCAATTTTCACTGCCTCTTTCTCACTGGATGCCATACCTGAAGCAGGCATTGGAATACCATTGGTTTCCATCATTTTCCTGAATCTATCCCTGTCTTCAGCAAGGTCTATTGTGTCAACAGTTGTTCCAAGGATTCTTACTCCTTCAGATTCAAGTTGCCTTGCGATATTCAGGGGTGTTTGGCCACCAAACTGCACTATCACGCCTTCTGGTTTTTCTTTCTGATAGATACTGACAACGTCTTCTACTGTAAGGGGTTCAAAGTACAATCTATCTGATGTATCATAATCAGTGGACACTGTTTCAGGGTTGCAGTTAATCATAATGGTTTCATATCCCATTTCTTTCAGGGCAAATGCTGCATGAACGCAACAGTAATCAAACTCTATGCCCTGGCCAATTCTATTGGGTCCACCGCCAAGAATAATCACCTTTTTTCTTTTTGATACTTTTATTTTATCTGGTCCATTGTACGTTGAATAAAAGTATGAAGCATCCTCCACTCCGCAGACAGGTACTGCGTCCCAGGATTGAACAATCTTAAGTTGTGTTCTTCTGTTTCGAATGTCCTGTTCTGATACGCCTAAAATCTCTGCCAGATACTTATCAGAAAATCCATCTTTCTTTGCCTGGGTCAGCAGTTTATCCGGAATTGCTTTTCCTCTGTGTTTCAAAATCTCTTCTTCAAGTTCAACAAGTTCCTTCATCTGCTGGATAAACCATGGCTTGATATATGTTTTTTCGTACAACTGGTCAATGGTGGCTCCTTTTCTTAGCGCTTCGTACATAACAAACTGTCTTTCGCTGGTCGGATAAGAAAGCATTTCAAGAAGTTCCTGCAAGGACTTCTTATTGAAATCTTTTACAAAACCAAAACCATAACGGCCTGTTTCAAGGCTTCTTATTGCCTTTTGAAGTGCTTCTTTATATGTTTTTCCGATGCTCATTACCTCTCCAACTGCCCTCATCTGTGTTCCAAGTTCGTCTTTGACGCCCTTAAATTTTTCAAATGCCCATCGTGCAAACTTCACAACCACATAGTCCCCTGATGGCTTATACTTTTCCAGGGTTCCTTCTTTCCAGTATGGAATTTCATCAAGGGTAAGCCCTGCTGCAAGTTTTGCAGATATCAAGGCAATAGGAAAACCGGTTGCCTTTGAAGCAAGCGCAGATGACCTTGATGTTCGTGGGTTGATTTCTATGACAACAACCCTGTCTGTTTTTGGGTCATGCGCAAATTGAATATTGGTTCCTCCTATTACTTTGATTGCCTCAACAATTCTGAAAGAATATTCCTGCAATCTCTGTTGCAATTTTTCATCTATGGTAAGCATGGGCGCAACACAAAAAGAATCTCCTGTATGAACACCCATAGGGTCAACATTTTCAATAAAACATACTGTAATCATCTGGTTTTTTGAATCCCTGACAACCTCCAGTTCAAGTTCTTCCCATCCTATTACGCTTTCTTCAATAAGAATCTGTCCCACAAGGCTTGCAGCAAGACCCCTTGCTGCAACAACTTTCAATTCATCCCTGTTATACACAAGCCCACCACCTGTACCACCCAGGGTGTAAGCAGGTCTAATTACCACAGGATAACCGAGCCTATCTGCAATTTTTTCTGCTTCTTCTATAGAATATGCAGGATCACTTTCTGGCATCGGTATCCCAAGCATTTTCATGGTCTCTTTGAAAACAATTCTGTCCTCTCCTCTTTCAATGGCGTCTGCTTCAACTCCAATAATTTTTACGCCGAATTTTTTAAGGATGCCTGTTTTATGAAGCACAGAACTGATATTCAGCCCTGTCTGTCCGCCAAGGTTTGGCAGAAGAGCATCTGGTTTTTCCTTCTCAATAATCTTCTCTATTGCCTCGGGTGTCAGTGGTTCAATGTAGGTCACATCTGCCATTTCAGGGTCTGTCATGATAGTGGCTGGATTTGAATTTACAAGGATAATTCTATAACCAAGATGTCTGAGTGCCTTACATGCCTGTGTTCCAGAATAGTCAAACTCGCATGCCTGTCCAATAACAATGGGTCCTGAGCCAATAATTAACACACTTTTGATGTCGTGTCGTGGCGGCATTTTTCTCCTTTCCTTGTTTTTAATATACTATTGCAATTATTTGATTAAATATCAACAGTTTGTTCGCCCTTAAGAAGGGCTGTCAGCTGCGACCATTTTGCGGCGATCAATCTGTATATGCCTGCATACTTCCTTTTCATCTCATCCACAGGGATGTCTTCTGTTCCTGTTTCTGTCGTTCTCCTGAAACAGAAACCCAGCATGTCATTGAAAACAAACCACTTTTCAGAATCCACCACCATACACAACCCTGGATGATTGACTCCCTCCCTTCCTTTTACGACTGCAAGCATAAATCGAACATTTGCCATAGCACCTCCTATTTGCAAAGACCGGTATACCGGATAACTGTTGCCATCGCCTCAACGCCAATGGCAAGACAGCGTTCATCAAGGTTAAACTTGTTACTATGATGAAAAAATGGACTTTTCCCACAACCAATATTGATATAGCAGGATGGTATTTTCTGGCTGTAAAAAGAAAAATCTTCGCTGCCCATCGTGGGTTTTTCGTCTATTTTTACTGCTCTGTTTCCAAAACAGGAAGAAAGTATTGTAATAACCTTTTCACTGAGGGACGGGTTGTTGTATGTCGCAGGAACAAACTCTTCATAGTGTATCTCTGTCTTTACTCCAAACCCATCTTCCAGCCCTTTCAACATTCTCTTCATGCTTTTTTTCGCCAGCATATTCTGGTTTTTATCGTATGTCCTGACAGTTCCAAGCAGTTCAACCTGTTCAGGGATAATGTTAAAGGCATCACCTGCTGTAATTTTGCCCACAGAAATCACAAGCGGATTCTGCGGATCTGATTGCCTGCTTACAATCGTTTGTAATTGCGTAATAAAGAATGCTGCAGCAACAACAGGGTCTATGGCTTTATGCGGACTTGAGCCATGTCCACCCTTACCTTTGATGAAAATCTTAAATCTGTCAGCGGATGCCATGACAGGACCCTTATTTACTGAAAATTCTCCTGTATCAAGCCCCGCCCAGACATGAAATCCCAGTAAGTGCTTCATCCCATCAAGCGCACCTTCTTTAATCATCCCTGGCGCACCACATGGCATGGATTCTTCTGATGGCTGGAATAAGAATCTTATTGAAAACGGTATGGACTTTATCTGTGAAAAAATCTTTGCAACACCGAGTGCAATCGCCATGTGAGCATCGTGTCCGCATGCGTGCATTACACCAGGATACACAGAAGAAAACTCCAATCCTGTCTCTTCCTGAACCGGTAAGGCATCCATGTCTGCCCTCAATCCAATTAAGCGATTGCCTGTTCCTGCAATTTCCGCAATAATCCCTGTACCAGCAGCCCTCCGATAAGGTATCCCCATCTTTTCCAGAAGATTCTGAATAAAGTGTGATGTTTGAACTTCCTTGTTTGAAAGTTCTGGAAATTTGTGAAAATGCCTTCTCCAGGCGATAACATCCTCTTCTATTGATACTACCAGTTTGCGGAAATCAATTTCAGTCATGGTCTTTTCAAAAAAGCTCTAATCCAGGGATATTTCGGTCATACCGCCCATATATGGTCTCAGAACTTCTGGAATGATGATAGTTCCCTTTTCAGTTTGGTAGTTTTCCATTATGGCAATAATGGTTCTTGGTAACGCAATCCCTGACCCATTTAACGTGTGCACATAATCTGTTTTTCCTGATGCCGAACGATAACGTATGTTTGCCCTGCGCGCCTGGAATGCCTCAAAATTTGAGCACGATGAAACCTCCAGCCACTTCTTCACCCCTGGAGACCAGACCTCAAGGTCATAACATTTGGCTGCTGCAAAACTGGTATCTCCAGTACAGAGAAGTACCACCCTGTAAGCAAGTCCAAGCATTTGAAGCACTTTTTCTGCTTCCTGAACAAGTTGCTCATGTTCATCGTATGAGTGTTGCGGATGCGAAAATATCACAAGTTCAACCTTATCAAACTGATGAAGTCGTATTAAACCTCTTGTGTCGCTACCATACGCGCCTGCCTCTCTTCTGAAGCATGGACTGTAGGCACAATACCTGATGGGTAATGTATCCTCTGGAATTGTTTCTTCTCTATGATAATTTGTTACAGGAACCTCTGCTGTTGGTATCAAAAACAGGTCCTCTTCCTTCAATCTATACATGTCGTCTTCCAGACGTGGTAGCTGCCCTGTTCCAAACATGCTGGCTCGGTTGACCAGGGCAGGTGGCCAGAGTTCAACAAAACCATTTTTTCTATGAAGGTCCAGCATAAAGTTTATCAACGCCCTTACAAGGAGCGCTCCTTGACCAGAAAACGCAGGAAAAAAACTACCTGTCATTTTTGCTGCCCTTTCCAGCTGCAACACTCCCAGGTTTCTACCTATTTCATAGTGCGGAATGATTTCAAACGAGGGCTGTTTAATTTCGCCCCAGGTTCTTACAACAACATTATCGTTTGATGTTCTGCCAGCAGGGACACTCGGGTGAGGTATATTTGGAATACTGGCAAGCGTCGTATCTATTTGCGCCTCTATTTCTTTTAAACAATCTTCTTTCTCTTTTATTTCTGAAGAAATCTGTTTTGCCTGGAGTAGAAGATGGTTTGCATCCTGCCCGTTTTTTTTCATCTGGGCAAGGTCTGTACTGAGTTTTTTGTGCAACCGTTTTTTTTCTTCAAGATCCTGAATCATCTGTCTTCTTTGCTGCTCAAGGTTCTGAAACGATGCCCAGTCAACAGTAATATTCTTCAATTCTGCTGCTTTCTTGATAAGATCCAGGTTTTCGCGGACAAACTTAATGGGAAACACTTTCGCCTTCCTTTATCTGAACTTTATACTCTCCTGGTTTCATCATGCCAAGTTGTTCCCTGGCTATTTTTTCTGTCATGAAAGGTGTTTCTGCCTGCTTGAGAGTTTTTTCAAGCATGGCATTCTCCTGGGTTAATTTTTTTATCTCCTGCTGGTACATTAACAGTTTGCTCTTCTGTACATAGTACTGTTGCAGGGCATACAAAATTACAATGGTTCCTGAAACGAGGATCATTATTTTCTGCAGGGAAAAGAACCGATATTTTTTTGCCATGTTTTATTATAAAGTATAAAAAAATGAAGGCGTCATGTCAAATTTCAGGTTTCACCACCAGCACTCCTTCTTTCTTCAATGATAGCAAATGCCTGTGGACAAAAGAATAAACATAACCCCTGGACTCAATGTGAACAATTTTGTATCCTGCTTGTTTTAACTGCCTCAATGCGGTTTTCGTCTTTGAGATACCAATCTGTGGAAACCTGTGATGAAATTCAACAACAACTTGTCCTGGCCTGATGTCGGATTCTACCATATCAGCAATCACAGCATATTCTCCGCCTTCTATGTCAAGTTTTAACAAATCAATACGTACATGTCCAAGTTCTTTCATAATGGTCGCCAGCCGCATGACACACACTTCAAATGGTTCAACAGAAGTTTTTCGGGCTAAAGGAAACGAGGTACTATTGGGGTTCTCTGGCGGAAACATCAACATTTCTCCATCATGGTCAGATATTCCATAAGGGAAAAACCTGAATTCCAGAGGAAGGTTGTATTTTTCAATCCAGGCAATACTGACGGGTGATGGGTCAAAACCAAAAACATGCGCGCCAAAATTCTTTATTATATCAAGGTCAAAACTGATGTCATCTCCGATGCCCGCTGAATAAACAATACTGCGGGATGTAAGAAAATCAGGGCATATCACATATTGTTCTTTTCCTGCTGTGATGGTCTGGATTTTAAGTTGCCTCCACGTCCACACATCCTTTCCGCACATCTGTTTCACAAACCTCTCTGCCCTTCTTCTTCCATCAGTAAAGGTCATTACTTATAACCCTCTGTGGTTATATGTTCCACAAACCATTTTCCGGTAAGGCCCAATATCTGACTTTTGTGTTGTAGATTCTGCCTTCTGCAGGGAATCATGTCCACCACAACAAAACCACACCCTGTAAGAATTCTCTCAAGAAAAAAGCAGCACATTACTGCGCCACCTCCACCGCCGCCGGCCACGCATATTCCGATTGCAGGCTTTCCTTCTATTCCGGTCTTGCCTGCCTGATGTCTTGTGATTCTTCTCAATCTATCAAGAAAACTCTTCATGCTTTCTGAGATGTCGCTAAAGTACACCGGGGTCGCAAAAACAATAGCATCTGCCTGCCTGATTTTTTCAACAATTGAGTGAAAATCATCCTCTATGGTGCATATTCCTTCTGTCCGGCATTTTCCCCATCCATTGAAATCACACTGTATGCACCGTTCTATCTTTTTTGCCGTTAAAAAGATTTGCTCGCACTGATGATCTTTGCCAGCCCCATCAAACAATGCTTTCACGCACAGACCTGTTTTACCTTCTGGATTTCTGCTTCCTGTAAGAGCAAGAATGTTCATGTTTCACCTCCCCAATAGCTTTTCAGAGTGGATTAAGTCAATCTATTTATATTATAATACAATACTAACAACATCAGCAACCTGGCTCTTGACTTTTTATTGAAATCATGAGAAACTGAATCTGGTTAAAATTTATCAAATCTCGTCCATAATAAGCCGGGGTAGCTCAGTGGTAGAGCGCAGCCCTGAAAAGGCTGGCGTGGGCAGTTCGATTCTGCCCCCCGGCATACAAGATGGTTTCTACAATGGATTATTATCAGAATTTCCTGAAAAGGTTGACTGTTCTCAATCCCGGGACCAGGTTATTGATCAACAGGATTCTCAACAGGAATAAGGTTCAGTTTATGAACGAACTTGTTGAAATCCTGAAAAAGGTCAATGCCCTTGAATCAGAAATACAGAAGTATCCCCTGGACCAGTTGAGAGCAAAAACCGGCTACTTCAAAGAAAGACTTTCAAAAGGCGAATCCCTTGATTCCATTCTGCCAGAGGCATTTGCTGTCGTCAGGGAAACTGCCAGACGCGTCATAAATATGCGACATTTTGACTGCCAGATTGTCGGTGGTGTTGTACTGCACAGGGGAAATGTTGCAGAAATGGCAACAGGCGAAGGAAAAACCCTTGTTGCCACGCTTCCTCTGTACCTGAATGCTTTGACAGGCAGGGGATGTCATCTTGTCACAGTCAACGATTATCTTGCAAAAAGGGACAGGTTCTGGATGGGTCCTGTGTTTGAAGCTCTTGGATTGAGTGTTGGTCTCATCCAGCATGACATGGTTCCTCACGAACGGCAAAAAGCGTATCATGCAGACATCACATATGGCACAAACAATGAATTTGGCTTTGACTATCTCAGGGATAACATGGCATGGCGGTTAGAAGACCAGGTTCAACGACCACTTTATTATGCCATTGTTGATGAAGTTGACAGCATATTGATTGATGAAGCAAGAACACCTTTGATTATTTCCGGTCCTTCCGAAGAATCAGTTTCTCTATATTACGATATCGACAGGGTCGTAAGAAGATTGAAAAAAGGCGAGGACTATACTGTTGACGAGGAAAGTCAAACTGCAAGTTTAACAGAAACCGGCGTAGCAAAATGTGAAAAAATGCTCAATGTGACAAACTTATACGATATTTCAAACACAGAGATTGTCCACCACATCATACAGTCCCTACGAGCACATAACTTTTATCACAGAGACGACCAGTACATTGTCAAAGAAGGCAAGGTAACAATTGTGGATGAGTTTACAGGTCGTCTGATGCCAGGTAGACGATGGTCAGACGGTCTCCACCAGGCAGTTGAGGCAAAAGAAGGCGTGCAGATTGAAAGCGAAAATCAGACCCTTGCAACGATTTCTTTTCAAAACTATTTCCGCTTGTATGAAAAAATTGCTGGTATGACAGGTACAGCCCTGACAGAAGCAGTTGAACTCAAAACGATTTATAAGGTGGATGTGCTTGTGATACCGACCAACAAACCACTCAATAGAAGAGAATTCGATGATGAGATTTACAAAACAGAAAAAGAAAAATTTGAATCTGTCGCTGCAGAAATAGAACAGCTGTACAAAACTGGCAGGCCTGTTCTTGTTGGAACCACTTCCATTGAAAAATCAGAAAGGATAAGTAGAATACTGCTGAGAAAAAATATCCCACATCAGGTATTGAACGCAAAATATCACGAAAAAGAAGCAGAAATCATTGCCAAAGCAGGTCAGAAATTTGCTGTCACCATTGCAACAAATATGGCAGGAAGGGGAACAGACATCGTCCTGGGCGAAGGCGTTGTACATAAAGAATGTATAAACCCTGAAACAGGCCAGAGTAAGTGTTGTATTGCGTGTGAAGATGACTGTGCAACCTGTTTCAAAAAAAGGAAATTTTCAGAATGCAGAACCAGACAGGATATTGATTGCGGCTTGCATGTGGTGGGGACAGAACGACATGAAGCAAGACGCATTGACAACCAGCTCAAAGGTAGGTCTGGCAGACAGGGAGACCCTGGTTCTTCACGATTTTACCTTTCCCTTGAAGATGACCTGTTGAGAATTTTTGGTTCAGATAGATTGAAAGGAATGATGGGACAACTTCCTGATGGAGAAAAAATAAAACATCCTCTGATTACAAGAATGATTAACAATGCCCAGAGAAAGGTAGAAGCGAGAAACTTTGAGATACGCAAGCAACTTCTTGAGTTTGACGATGTGATGAACGAACAGAGAAAGGTCATCTATGGAATACGGCAGGACATTCTTTCTGGCAGAAATATTGATAAATATCTTGAGGATTTTATCAACGAAACAATAGACCTGGCTATAGACGAGCACTTGAATTTACAGGTAAAACCCGACAACTGGAATGTTGAAGCCCTCTCAACCCATCTCAAGAACATTTTTAACATTTCTGTTAACCTGGTCATCCCTGAAACATCAAGAGATATCATGGCATGGAGAGACGACATCGGCGAAGAAATTAAAAATAGTGTAAAGCATGCCCTGGAGCAACAGGTACAGGCAATGGGCGACATATTTGAAGAAGTGCTCCGGCTTGTCTTCCTTCAGGCAATAGACCACAGATGGAAATCTCACCTTCGTTCCATAGATGAACTGAGAGAGGGTATAGGTTTAAGAGCATATGGCCAGCGTGATATTATTGTTGCCTATAAACAGGAAGCATTTTTATTATTTGAGGAAATGCTGGGTTCTATAAGGCAGGAAATTCTCACCCATATATTCAGGGTGAAAGTGTCAGAAGGTGCGGTTGCAAAAGCACCTTCACGGGTATTTGTTCCAGCCCAGTACGCCCACCAGGAAATGAACCAATTTGATGCTGTGAAACTGGCAGAACCTGCACAGATAGGTCAGCAATTATCTTCATCCCCTGGTGACATTCCCAATCAACCAGCACAAAAACCTGCACCTGTCAGGCTGGGTAAGAAAGTAGGAAGAAACGATCCCTGTCCATGTGGAAGCGGAAAAAAATACAAAAAATGCTGTGGAGCAAACCAATGAACGAATATTCTGTGGATAAGTTGTGGAAAATCTGGGAAAGTGTGTTAAACCGAATGAAGGAGGCTGTTCAGAATGACCGGGTTATAGAAACATGGTTTAAGCCATTGAAAATCAATAAGATAGATAACAATATAATATACATGGAGATTCCCAATCAACTTTTCTACAAAGGTCTTGCACCGTTTCTGGACAGATTTAAGGAAATTCTTGCTGAAACCCTTGGTTTTGCCCCTGAATTGCACTGGATTTTGCCCGAAGGGTCTTCGTCATATAGATTAGAAGGCACTGAAACCAGAGAACAGATGATCGGCGAGAACCTAAACCCTGACTATATCTTTGAAACTTTTGTTGTTGGTCCATGCAACAGATTAGCACATGCTGGCAGTCTTGCTGTTGCGCAGTCTCCTGGGATAGCATACAATCCGCTTTTCATTTATGGAGATGTTGGGCTTGGAAAAACCCATCTCATGCAGGCAATTGGAAATTTTGTTGGCAGGGCTAATCAGCAAACAAATATTGCTTATATGCCCTGTGAAATATTTGTGAATCAGTTTATTTATAGTATTCAGACCAAAACCGCGCATATGTTCAGAAATAAATTCAGAAAGGTAGGTGTTCTGTTGATAGACGATATTCACTTTCTTGCAGGAAAAGAAGGTACGCAGGAAGAGTTTTTCCACACCTTCAATGCCCTTTACGACCAGAGAAAACAGATTGTGCTTTCCAGCGATAGACCTCCCAAAGAAATTGCAGACCTTGAAAAGCGGCTGGTTTCCAGATTTGAGTGGGGTCTGGTTGTGGACCTGCAACCGCCTGACTTTGAAACAAGGGTTGCCATACTGAAGAAAAAATGCGAGACAAAGAATCTTGTTTTAAGTGATGATGTTATTTTTTATCTTGCAGAAAATATCAGTGGCAATATAAGATTGCTTGAAGGTGCTCTGAATAGGTTGGTAGCCCTTTCGTCTTTATTTGACCAGAAACTTAATATTGATGTTGCAAAAGAGTACCTGAAGGAAATGTTACATTCCCAGAAAAACCTTATTACGATTCAAAGAATTCAGGAGGTTGTCGCAGAATATTTCAGAATCAGTATTCATGACCTTAAAAGTCAGCGGCGGTTGAAAAATCTTGTTATTCCAAGACAGATTGCGATGCATCTTGCGCGTGAAATGACAGCAAGCTCGCTTACTGCCATTGCAGAGGAATTTGGAGGCAAAGACCATACAACAGTAATACACGCGTGCAAAAGAATTAAGTCAGCTATAGAAGAAGATACAAACGTCAGGTCTATTGTCAATAGAATTATTAACATATTAAACGCAAAGTAATTCACATGTTATTAACACTGCAAATAACGTTTTTTGTAGATACAGATTGAAATTAACATAGATTACTGGTTTTATTACTGAAAGGAGATAATATGGAAATAGTAATAGAAAAAGGAAAACTGCTTGACGGCCTTGATAAAATTTCAAAAATTCTTCCAACAAAACCGGTTATTGCAACAACTGGTGGAATTTTGGTAGATGGAAAAAAAGACGGTATTACTCTTACAGCAACCGATTTACAATTAACAATAAAAATTTTCATTGAAGCAGCCGTAAAAGACAAGGGACTCATATTAATACCAGGAAAAAATTTTATTTCCCTTGTAAAAAAAATCCCTGAAGAAAGCATTAAGATTACAACCAGAGAAAACAGTATATTGGTAGAAAACAAATCGTTTCAGTATAAATTTTTACTCATGGACGCTGAAGAGTATCCAAAACTTCCGTTTGATAAAGAACAAACATCTGAATCAGGAGATCTTGTAATATCTTCATCAATTCTTCTTGATATGATCAAAAAAACAAGTTACTGTATCAATCCTGATGAACCGAGAATGTACTTCAGGGGCGTGTTGATGGAGAAAAAAGGCAACCTTCTTAATATGGTTGCAACCGACACACGAAGACTGTCCCTTATAAGAAAAGAAATACAGGGCGAAGGAAAGGTGAAAATTATACTTCCAATGAGATTAATTGATGTATTTCCTGTAATTTTCAAAGAAGCAGACGTTTCAATGAGTTTTTCAAAAAACCAGATTACATTGAAATCTGATAGAACGACATTGATATCCCAGCTTCTGGAAGGAGAGTTTCCTGATTACGAAAAAGTTATTCCTGCGGCTAACAAAACAGGTACCGCTATTATCAAAACCGAACAGTTGCTCAGTAGTTTGGAACGACTTTCTCTGATGTCGTCAGAAAGTGTGAGTTCTGTGAAGTTGAATTTCAGGAAAAATCTCCTTGTATTGAACATCGAAAGTCCTGAAAGCGGGTCAGGTGAGGAAAAACTGAATATAGAGTACGCGGGAGCGGAAAATACAATCGTATTTAACCCGGAATACATCATACAGTTTCTCAAGACAGTAACACAGGAAGAAATAGAGTTTTTCTTTCAGGATCCGGTGAAACCGGCAAGGTTATGCGGAACAGGAGACCAGGAATATATTTATGTCGCAATGCCCATGAGACAATGAAAGAAACAAAACTGGCGGACATTGTGGGTGATGTTCTGAAAAATATCCTGAAAAACACAGGTAAACCTGAACAAGTCCGCCATGAAGGAATTATAGACTGGGACAAAATCTGGGCAGAGGTTTGCGAAAAAGCAAGACCTTATAGTTATGTGGTGACGATGTTTGAAAAAACACTGGTTGTCAGGGTAAAAAACTCTGCATGGGTTCTGGAACTAAGGAAAAACGAAAAAGAGATTATCAATAAACTTCAAGCCAGAACAGGCAGGAAATTAGAAAAGATCATGTTTGTCAGATAGGTTATCTGTAATAGATTTTCACAAAATCAGTTTCCCGAAGGGGCAACGAAAATCGTATATGATCCGAATGCTGAGTAAATCTAATAGAGCCACAGCGAACACTTTCAACTTTCGTTACACGTCGTAATGGTTTCACATCAAGCGTTAGTTCTGTTATTGGTTGAAAAGTGTAATTTGAAAGGACAACCACGCTTCCCTTTTCTGTATCCATCACAATTGCATCAACAAGCGCAGTAGAACATTTAACAGGTAGAGCACATTCTGTCTGATACATTGGCATGCTGATTAAGTTTCTGTATTCTTCAGGATACTGCCATGGTTCAAAAGCTCTTTTAATCAACTGGATGTCTGTTGCAACCTCTGAAGGCAGAGGTTCCTGCACCTTTTCAAGATCACCAGCGTCCTTCATTAACTGATTTCTTGCTATTAGTGCCTTTCTCATGTAAGCAATAGCAGGAAGAAACCCACAGCATAAGATCGTACCTCTGCCTGCCTTTCCTGATACTATGGAGGGGCTTGAGTCAGAAAATGTACCCGAAATCACTGAACCAGGTTTTGGTTTCAATGTTTGTTTGACAGCAAGAACGTCAAAAACCGCGCCAGTTTCTTTTACGATCACAGTATCAGCCACAGAAAGAGAGTCAAGGTATCTACCACTATTAAGATATCGTGCAATTTCAATTATGGAAGATCGTTCAGCGGGCAGTATTGAATCAAGACTCTTAAGGGGTCTATTAAATTGATCCTTCATACCAGCGCCAGCAGTAAGCACAAGCACGCCACCTTTTAATACCCATAATTTCATTTGTTCTGCAGCTTTTTCAGTTATTGCTGTGCCAGAAAAATATGCTACTTTGTAATTGTTAAGCCAACCCTCTTCTATCATTTTTTCTGAGAGAAAATCAACAGGGATTTGTTTATGGGTAAGAACCAGCCACGTATGCATCCTTTCAAAACCAAAGGCATAGTTATATCCCATTTCCCATATGTCTGCTGAAGAAGAATAAATAATCGCAACCTGGCTTCTTCTCTTTTTTGCAGGATACAATAGGTCTTCTGCTGCTCCGATTTCCCTTACGATTTCAGCAAGGGAGTACCACATGTCTGTGCGTGCCTGTATAGGGTGATTGTTCCAGGGAGGTCCTGCTTCATGCGCAGACCAGTAGGCATTTAGAATTTTATTATCCCTGGCGACATGGCTTGCTGTATACGTTTTCATTGTCCAGGAAGATCTTCCTGCATATCCAATAAGATAATGACCCAGGACCTGATGATGCTTCATTGCGGCAGAACGCATCCATGTTGCCTGTCTTGCGATATAACCAGCTTGATTGGGAATCCAGCCATTGCCAGATACTTCAAAAGCGTTGGCATCAAGGAAGAGTGTTTCTGAAAAACAAACACCAGCAGTAAACCAAAAAAGAAAAGTTGCAAGGTACAATCTTTTTTTCATATGGTCGTTCCTATTTCGCGAGCAATCTCCCAGTAAAGACGAACGCGTTCAACAGGTGTTTCTGGTGTTACTGGACTGCCAATAGACATCACAAATTTTCTTTTATTTTTTATTCCTGCCTTTATCTGTCTTTCTATTTCCTGTTTCAACTGTTGTTCTGTGGCACACGGAAGAACATTGATGGCATCAAGATTACCAAAAACCGTACATTTGCCATCAACGATATCAACGACTTTTTCAATGTCTATCTGAAAAATTTTTTTACCCTCTTCAAAAGCAATGGCATCAGCGCCTGCCTGAAGGATTTTTTCCATTCTATCCCAGGGATTTCCACAATAGTAATAAACACTTTTTCCACCGCATTCCCTGATAAAAGAAATAAGTTTTTTTAAGTATGGTACATTAAAAGTATCAAAAGCAGCAGGGCTGATCATATCAGTCAAGCATTCTTCAATCCAGAGTACCTGCGCACCACAGGCAATATACTGCTGCGCACGATACATCTCAATGTCAAGAAAACTTTCACATGCGTACTGAATCAATTCAGGTTGCGTCACCATCATTGTCATCATTCCTTCAAAACCCACAATGCCATACATTCTCCATAGTGGCGAGGAAACATGAGCAAATGGCATTTTATCAGGAAATTTTTCAATTAAGGCAGAAGCAAGGTCTGTATAGCCCTGATTGATAAAGTCAT
>DAONMJ010000020.1:0-18874 GCA_035392545.1 bacterium | reverse complement strand
GCAGAAAGTTGCTGCAACTGGGGTCCGAATGGGCTCGGTTACTGGCTTGCTGCAACATTGATGTGGAACGCAGAACTGGATAGCAATGACCTTGTTGATGATTTTTTTGAAAATTGTTTCAAAAAGGCAAAAGTGCCTGTGAGAAACATTTATGAAAGATGGGCAAAAGCAGAGCGTTTTTCACCGCGCACATTAAAACTGGCGCTAATGGATTTGAACCAGGCATATTCCTTAGAAAAAGACCCCGCTGTTCAGGCGAGATTGGACCGACTTGCAATGTATCTTTGCTGGCTCGGTATGAAGATGGACTACGAAAGAACTGTGAGACACAATCTCGGTGACGAAAAGGTGAAAGAAGCAGCAAAACAGTTGATTATCTTTTCGCGTCGCATCATGGATACAGGGTTGATACATGTGTATCCGATGCTATTTACACACAAAACCTTTGAAGAACGATTATTCCCGGCACTGATGAAAATAAAGGATATTGATAAAAACGAGATTGAAGCGTGGAAAAAGGAGAGGCAGGATATTCCACAGGCAGAAGAAGTCAGACAATTGTTTTCTGAATATGTAAAGAAGTTTGAAAAACTGCAGGCAGTCGAAATTACAGGGAAAATTTATTCAGGAAATCCTGTATGCCTTGCAGAGAAAAAGCCAGAATTATTAGAAAAATACAAAGATGTCAGTATCAGCCCGCTCTATCTTGAATCAGGGATTTACTATTTCAAAGCAAAGAAAAATGAAGAATTAAATCTGACCTATAAACCATTCCCGAATCACACCATAGATTGTAAATGGACACTGTATGATATCATGGGAAATCTTGTTTCACAGGGAGAAGTAAAGGCAGAAAAAAATCAGGAAGCATCAATCAAACTTGTCATTCCAGAAGACGGAATATACACATTTGACCCTGGTACAACATACTGGAAATCAGCCATGATAACATTTGACCATAGACCCCTATCAGTGCTGGCACAAAGGCCAGATTATCCAGGGCAGAAAAAGAGTGAACCGTTCAGACAGTGGAATCCAAAAGGAGAGACACTGTACTTTTTTGTCCCAGCAGGCACAACACATTTCGTTGTGGGATTTCCATTTCTGGGGAAAGTTTATTCAAAGGTTGATATCAAAGACAGCAATGGGAAAGTAATATTTTCTGATGATAAGGTGATGAACGGAGACCAGATTTCCATTATTGTGCCTAAGGGCTCTGATAACCAGATATGGACGATTGCCATCACAAGTTTAAGAAATACTGTTGAACTTTATGATCTTCCACCATTTCTGGCACGACATCCAGCAGAACTGCTTGTGCCTGAAGACGCAATCAAGTAACGAAAAATACATTCAATTTTCCCCCTTTTCAAACACCTTTTTCCTATTCTCCTCCTTTATAAAACCCCTCTTCCTGTTTTCCCCATTTGTAAAACTCCGCCAGTTTTCCCCCTTTGTAAAACTCCTCCTGTTTTCCCCCTTTTCAAAAGGGGGACTAAGGGGGATTTCTCAGGCATTTTCTCCCTTTGTAAAAGGGAGATGCAAGAGGGATTTCATAAATCAGCCCCTCTTTTTCCTCCGCCAGCTTTCCCCCTTTACAAAAGGGGGATTAAGGGGGATTTCAAAAGGAAGGAGAAATCTCCCCCAACCCCTCTTTTATAAAGAGGGGAGTAATGTAGGGGAACTTTATAAAGAGGGGAGTAGAATGGGGTTTTGTAAGGGAAGGTGACCTGAAGTTAGAAGGGGATTTCAGAAAAATTTCCCCGGCCTCTCTTCTACGATAGAATCGGGAAGAAAACGTCCAGTGAACAGTAAATGTTTTCTGGATTACCTACATCATAATAAATTTTCTGGATACATCCAGTCGCCGAATAAAAGCAGCAAGTAGTTTTATCGCTGATTCCACATCATCAAGGGACACAATTTCTGATGGTGTATGCATGTATCTTAATGGTATTCGTAACACGCTGCAGGGTACACCCTCTCTTATGATGTGTATGACACTGGCATCTGTGGGAGTGGGTCCAGGAACTGCTGTGATATGATACGGGACATTTTCTTTTTCGGCAGTTTCAATCAGCATTGTGTTGAGATGATGATTGATGTTTGAACCCCGATTGAAGCCAATGCCTTTTCCCAGAAACACTTCACCCATCACCTGTTTTTCAGTGTCAGGGTGATCGCTGGCGTGTTCCACTTCAACAACGATGGCAACATCTGGCTTCAGACGATATGCAACACCCCATACCCCGCGAGAGCCCACCTCTTCCTGAACAGTGGAAACTGCGAAAACTGCGGGTTCAATTTTTTCATTTTTCAGTCGCCTCATCGTCTCAGCAAGTACAAAGACACCTAATCTGTCATCAAGTCCGCGAGCAGTGATGCAATTATTACGAAGTTGCTGAAATTCCGCCGCAATTGTGATTGGGTCTCCTATGTTTACAACAGAGAGAACATCTTTTTTATCTCTTGCTCCAATGTCAATCCACAAATCCTGAAATCTTGCGGGTTTTTCCTGATGATTTTCAGCCCGCAAACCGATCGGTTTTCTTGCAATCACTCCTGGAACACGTCCTTTTGGACCATATATAAACACCCGCATCCCTTCAAGTCGATATGGAGAAACACCACCAATGGGTACAAAGTAAATAAAACCGTCTTCTGTAACATAATTGACCATCAGCCCAATTTCATCACAATGTGCTGCGAGCATCAGTTTTGGTTTTCCTTCTGTATTTTTTGTGGCAATGACATTACTGTGGACGTCCATTTCAATTTTATCCACGCAATCACGGACATACTCAGCGAAAAACTTCTGTGCTGGTTGTTCAAATCCAGAGGGGCTTGGAATATTGAGAAAAGATTTTAGAAATTCAAACGCTTTTTCTTCCATACTTCCTCCTCGAAAAAATGTTATTCTGACTTTTTCAGATACAAAACACAGGCAGTTTCTGGAATCATCCAGAAACGAAAACCTGCAAGGTCTGCACTGGTAAACTGTTTTTTGTTGTTGATGGAAGCCTGGTACCAAAAATCTGAGTCCCTGACAAAGACAGCGTACGTTCCTTCAGAAACAGAGGTACCCAGGTCAACAGGAGTCAGCCCGGCTTTTTCCCAGTTAATCAGAAAAATAAAACATTCGTTTTTATTTTTCTCAAGAATTGTTGCATCTACATGCTTGCCATAGGCCTGAAATTTCAAAGGGATTTGATTCCCGAGTATCTGTTCAATGATTTTACTAACTTTTTCTTCAAAGGCATAAGTACCACCGACTGTAAAAATATCGTCATCAATGACAGTGGCTGCTCCTGATTCCACAAGTTCCTGAAGAATGGGTTTTTCATATGGTTCTCCTTGCTGGTCTGTCTGCCCGATTTTTCCATCAAGAAGAATAAACCTTGTACCGTTTTTTGCAGCAGTTTTCATCTGTTCTGCTGTTTCCCTGCTAATTGACCAGGCAAAGGGGATAACAACAACGCGATAATTCTTTAATTTTGCAAGATGACCGGGATTGTCAAGGAAAAACCAGTCAAAAGGAAGACCCTTCTTTTGAAGAATGTTGCAGGCGACCCTGTCAGCATACCAGCCACGATTTCCTTCTATGCCACGATCCCAGTTTTCGTTATGGTTTCCCCACCATGCCCTGACCTGCCACCAGTCCATGCTTGCTCTTGAAGAAAACATGGCAATTTTTTCTGGCGGATGCGCTTCCCAGATGCCAAGTTCTTCCATGTCCTTCAACAGGTTAAAAGCTCTGGCAAACCAAGGAAGAGTGCCCTGTTCGACCAGATAATTCTGACGATAGACATCAATCATTCCAAGTCCGTACATCATTGACCAGAAAACTTCTCCAAGAATTTCAATGTCAGCTTTTCTCGGCGCGCCCTGTAATGGACCCCACATACATGCATCATAGCACATACCTGCTTTTCTCCATCCATTGGCAGCAGCGAGCATCTGGATGCCATATGGTCCCATGTAATCACTGGAGAGTTCGTGAATGCCACCCTTACTACCGAGCAAATCAAAAGGCATGCCTGTTTCAGTAATATTGGAGCACGCCAGATATGGTTGCATGAAACGGGAACTTAAATAAATATCAGGGTATTTTGATGTGAGATATTTTGCCCAGTAACCATAAAGGTCGGCAATGCTTTCGTGCCGCAAAGTAATCCACTGTCTGTATGCCAGAGAGTCCTGTTCATGCTCGGGTAAATCTTTCCCGTACCTTTGTTTGTAAATCAATGTTGCCGGGCTATCAGGAGGAAACGTTTCCATGAAGTGTCCCTTGTAGTATGTTTCATCAGGGCACAGAGATACTCCATCACATCCGCAGGTCATGGCTTCGTCCAGCAAAGCAAGCCATTTATCGCGGTAATATGTTCCGAAAATCAAATCTGGAAATTGTTCCATTTGAGGATACCTGCTTGTTTCTTCTTTTGGATAAACAAAAAGGGATTTTCCGGAAAAAGGAGGATTGAGGCAACTTGAAGGCATCACATATAATTTCAGACCTTCTGCGTGAACTGCTTCAGCGAGCGCCTTCAAAATATTTTCTTCTGTACCACTGGCTGTTTTGCTTGGCCAGGGTACAAGATTTTTCCAGTATGATTCCAGAAACAGCATTAATGAATCAAAACCGGCCTGACGGCATGTCTGAATAACCTTTTGAAAACTTTCAGTTTTTCCATAATCAATAACTTTTGTATCTTTTTTAAGGTCAATACCAAACATCCAGAGGTCAACAGTCAACATTTTTCTGAATCTTTTTACTGATTGTTGTTTTGAAACAGGTATAGAAGTTTTTTCCAGAAACATTGAAGGCACGTTGGGTCTGGAATATGTTTTACCATACAATGAATTTTTCTGAAGAAGCGCAAGGATGGGTTTTACATAATCTTCCCTGACCAGGATTTTTGCTTCGTCAAAAAATGGCATTGTTGAACGATAAGACTGCATTCTGCCTTCTATCGCCTGTATTCTCAAACCGGATATGTTTTTCTCGCCGAGATCAAGGGATATCCACTGGTCTATGCCAGTTACATTCTTTACATCAGCAATGACTTCATTGAATTTGTTTGTTCCATCAGTATTCGCAAGGACAAGAAATCTTTCAACATTGCCCAGCAGGTGAAGACAGACACTTTTCAGTGGAATTGGCTGCGGGAAGAAAAATGTAATGATTGGATAACGTTCTGTTCCGCCAAGGAATTCAAATTTCCATGAAACCTGCCTTCCAGGAATACCCTCAATTCCATCAACAAGGTTTCCTGTGTTGTATGAGGGAGGGTCAGTAACAATGAGAGTATAAGGGGCAATATCCCTGAAACCTGATGGTACACTGATTTTTTTTGAAATGGCGTTTTTCTCCTGAAGCGAGGCAGGTGTGATTGTTAAAGAAGACAATTGTTCCTGTTCTCTATCGTTGAACACAGTTAAATCAGCATGGTCTATCCATGCCTTGCCCCAGATATTGGTAAGATTCAGGGGTCCAATGGTATTTCCCATCCTGACCCTGATATTGTTAACTCCTTCGGGAATGCTCACTTCCATTGTATATTTCAGATATTCAGGTCCAAGTCCAAAAACCCTGTCTGTTTCTTCAGCAACAGAGTATTCGCCAAAATATTCCTGTACTTTCTTTGGCTTCAAATCCAGAAACTGAATGGACAGGCGAAAAAGTCCCTGTCCTTTTGCAAAAACAGATAATCGCACCCTTTTCACACCTGGAGGAAGTTTTACATCCTGGACAATGAACTGTGGTCTGTCAAGCGTCCATTCTTCAGTTAGCATGCACACTGCGTTTTTGCCTTCAAATGCCTGGTTTGAAACAAAAAATGGTCCTGAAAGACGAGCATTATATTCCCTGCTCCAGAACGCAGGCATACCATCTTTCCCGATCAGTTCAAAATCAGGGTTTTTTAACAGGTTGCTCTCGCCATAGATATTGTTGATACCTGAAAATAAAATGCACAGTGCGCAGATATAAAAAAATTTTCTCACCTTTCCTCCAGGTTATAATGTTCTGTTTCAGTTCGGTTGAAATGGCACCGATTATTTTTTTGCTGATTTTATGTCTGCTTCCTGACAAGGTGTATCAGTAAGACCTCCCTTGGAGCAAGTTGCAGAGTAAAATTCTTGAACAATTCAGAATCTGGTTCATATATGCCGTTCATCAGTCCCTGCTTCAGAACGAAACTATCCCCACCACACATGGTAATTGTATATTTACCCTTCGGCAGGTCAAGTCCAAGAATTGGATTTGCGGGTTTGTATTCATGATTGGCAAGATAAAGTATCACGCTTCCATCGTCAACATTCCTGATTAAGAATTCAACCCTGCCGTCGGGTTCAAACCTGATACCTGTTTCCCCTGTCATTTTTTCAATCCGGGAGAGAAGTCGTTTTCTAACAGAAACTCTCATTCCCTGTCTTGCCAGATTGACAGGTTCATAAGCCACATTCTTGTTATCCAGTAATTTTTTCAGAAGAGGTTGTTCGGGATAGGGATTTCCATACTGGTCAGTGGGAGCCAGCTGGTCAATGATGAGAATGTTTGTTCCTGATTGAACTGCCTTCTGTATTGCGTCAAATACATCCTCTGACAGGGAATAAGCGAAAGGCAAAATCAAAAGTTTATATTTGCTCAAATCTATAAGGGTTTCAGGTCTTTCGGCAAAGCGAATGTCATAGGGTATGCCTTTTTCTATCAGCAATCCCTCAATACACTTACCGGAAACCATGCCACGAAACCGTTCATAATTTAACTCCCTGGTACGGGTGTCCACATCGGATTTGAGAATACTGTCAATTTCCTGTACCCTGTCCAGATACAAAATGGCAGAACCCTTACTATCTGATGCAGCGCCACCA
Organism: bacterium; assembly: GCA_035392545.1. Lineage (GTDB taxonomy): Bacteria > Ratteibacteria > UBA8468 > B48-G9 > DTJG01 > DTJG01. The sequence continues at coordinate 12,001 of DAONMJ010000020.1, read as the reverse complement.
AGAAGGTCTTCCATTTTTACTTCCCACCAATCTTCAGACGCTCGAGATAAGATAATACACACAGAAGCAGGGGTATAACTTTTACCCACACCCCATTGTTCCAGAAGTCGTACCCTCTGGAAACCCGCTATGACTGTTGGTCGCCATTCCTTCCAGTCAAGCATGTAATTAATCCGGTAATTGGATATGTAACGAACACCTTCCATTACACATGGCAGAATATATCCGTACATTTTTATCGGTTCATGCGTCTCATTGTATGAAATATTCAGCCACTGAATGGCAGCTTCCAGTCGATTTTTCCCAAAAGCAGCCGCAAATCTCCTGCACAGAGAAACATATCCGCCTGTATCCAGCGTGGTACTGCCGTATACTGTTCCTGCGTTAACCCCCGGGTCTTTACCAAGTATGTCAGTAGCGATTCCGTGTTCCATGCGGGTATTAAATATCTGAACTGCTGCTTCGTTTCCATTGCTGAAAATTGTTAGATTTGGTTTTATTTTTTTTAGACGAGACGCAACATCACTGAACAGAGAAGACAGTTTTTCATACTCAAAAAGTTCCCATTTTCTGTACTTTTCATTGTCTTGTGGTTTTTCAGGAAGCGAGTCATATCCAAACATATTCTTGAAAGCCACAGCACAGGATGGACAATTTGTTTTTGGAAGATTGTGACCTTTGAAATAATATTCATCTGGCATGATGTAAAGACCATCAACGCCCTGGGCAACCGCTTCTGACAGAAGACGCAACCATTTGTCGTGAAAATCGTTATCGCTGATGACACACGGATATTTTTCAGTATAGTATTGCTTCACATCGTCACGATCAACAAACCTGTCGCTTTGTTCATAGGGATAGTCCCATCTTCTCCATGGCATCGGAGCCATTTTGTCTGGCTTCTGGAATGGCGTAATCCAGGAGTGAGTAAAGAAATAAACCTTGAATCCTTCTTTGTGCAAGGCATCAACATACGTCTTGAGAATATTTTTTTCAGTGTGAGGACCAAGGTCTGTGGGCCAGGGAATGCGGTTGTCGCAGCAACTTGTTTCACTGAAAATCCTTACACCTGTGGCGTCCACAAGTTTCAGGTTCTCAATCAGGGTTCTGAACGGCTTAAAAACGGTCAGGTCATCAGGAAGGTTTGATCCATCCTGGCGAAGTCCGGCATGCCAGTAGTCAGTGCAAATAATATTTTCAATGTTTCGCACCTGCATTGGGGGTGGTTTCACGGGGAATCCATATTCCATCCTGTTTCCTGGTAGTATTTTCTTCTGTATTGCTAGTTTTACAGGGGTTGCTGTATAGATTTCAACTTCTCTGAACTGAGGAAATGCGTTTCTATATCCGGCGTTTCCATTTATCGCTATGAATTCTATTCCGTAAAGTTTTCTGTTAACTGGAACATCTATCCATGTTCCAGAGATAACGTCCTGATTCTTCACTGTTATGATTTCTGTTTCAAATTTACCATCTCCATCTGCATCGCCATTAAGCCGAAAATCTCTGGCACCTGTCCTGCTCTGGACAAATCTGAATACAGTTACCTGTATGGATTTTGGAAAAAAGAAACACAGAGTACCTCCCACCTCGGGTCCACCTTCATAACTTGAAGAAGTGCTCAGATTACCATCACAGAGATTATAAACATGCGTCATGTAAGGACTGGCAGAAACCTCAGCCCACCGGTACCAGTCAAGTTTATAGCCTGAAGGCTGCTTTGGGAGATTTCCCTGACACCAGGCTGCCGCAGTCAAAACCATCAGCAGAATTATCAACCACCTTTCTTTTGACATTTTATCCTCCATTGTTATGTCAATCTGGACGAAAATACAAAACCGTTGCCTCCCACGGTAACAGGGAGATGTTAAATTTCAATAGTTCCCGGGAGTCAACCTTCTCTTTGCCATCCAGAAGAACTTTCTTTGTGTCCACCAGGTTCCTTTCAAAAATCCTGTATCTCCCTGATGGTAGCACCAGGCCGGCTTCAACACAAACTGTCCGGTCAGTCCAGTTGATGAAACCCAGGAATTTTTCCCGGCTACTTTTCTCAAGGCACGCAAATTCAACATCCTGCCCTCAGTTGTTTCTGTAATCTTTTAACCAACCGATTTTCCCCAGCAGGTCATTAAAAAAGTAAAGAACCCAGGCCATGGACTGGCCGAACCAGGCGTAACCCGCGCAGAGATAACCTTCGGTGAGACGGAAAGGTCCTTGTTTTTCTGCTTCTGAATTCTCCCAGAGGTCAGTGCGAACGTATCTTAACAGTTCAAGCGCCTCCCTCTGGAAAATTCGGCTTTCTCTGGTTTTTAAGGCAGCCACTCTCATCAAGGATGCCGCTACCAGAAAATACTCAGCCGTAAAATAGGAACAGGCGCTGTGGTTGATTGCCCAGTTTATTTTGGTTCCACGCTTTGTTTGAAGCAACCCCTCGTTCACAGTCCACAGTCCTGCTCGAACAAGGGTATGTAGAATTTTTTTGTTGTCTGAAAATCGCGGATGTTCAATAATTTTTGCCAGGCAGAACATGCACAAAGAGTGATGACCCACATCAAACCCTTTACCATTTTTGAAATAGGGCCAGTGTCCATTTCTATCCTGACCGCTTAACAGATGCTTGACGGCTCTGACAGATGCCTGTTCCCATTCTGGATTTATCGAATGTTGGTGTTTTTCAAGAAAATCAGATATTCTTATCAGCATCATTGCTGCCAGCGCGGTTGTGTTCTGACAATCAAGATGTGAACCTTCTGGTCCCCATCCCCATTTCACTTTACCACGTTCCCTGTACTGGTAGGAGTGAATGTGATTGGTATCATGGTAAAAAGCGCCTGGCTTCCATTCAAGGGTCATCTGGAATTCAGCCATTCGTTCAAGAGCAGTCAGGTCTTTTTCATCATATGGAATGCCGAGTTCACAGGCAGAGACCAGACTATCTGCAATGATAGCAGTATTCACAGTAGAACCATTGTCGCTTTTTTTTCTGTGTCTCATTTCAGGATAACCGCCGTTTTTGCCCTGACTTTTCAGCACATGTTCCTTCGCAATAAGTGCCCTGCCTTTCCAGAATTGTTTGCCTGTCAGATGGGACTCGTACATAAAAATACTTGCTGCGCAGCCAGTATCCCTGTTGCAGTATCTATCTTCGTCAGCATAATAAATGCAGCCATAATGAGGACTTCGGGAATTGGTGATTTGCTGGCGTACAAGCCATTCAATCATCTGGCGCCGCATATTCAGAATTTCCTGTTTTCTTATGGTTCTTCTGGTATTCACTTTTTATTGCTTATGCCTGGCGCACAGCAGGAGTTTCCATTGATGGAATAGGTGCCATCAATAAAGTTCACGCTGACCTGTGTCCCATTGCCAAATGATGCGCGCTGAATTTTGCCCCTATCGTCAATCATTTCCCAGTCAACCATTTCTTCAAAACCAACCTTTTTTGCCAGTTCCTGCATGGGCTTCAATGAACAGACAAAGTCTGAGGACTGTTTTGAGTATGGAGCCAGATTACAATCAAACCCGTGCGGCCGAACTGAAGGTATTCCTCCCCAGAGAATGCCCCAGAGAAATGATTCTGCAGGTTTTTCCTGCTCTATCCATGATGGCACCACAAGACAGTCGTGCCACACAAGAGCATACAGGGGGAAAGGAATACCCAGGGGACGATTTTGAAGTTTTTCACGAAGGTCAAATGGACAGGAACCAGGATGAACTGTGTGGCAGAAATCAAGCACCGGGATAGCCCAGTCAGCGCCGCCCTCAGAACTTGTTGCCCAGCCAAGTTTCTGGCAGAAGGCAAAAATTTCCATCCATGCTTTCCTTGTCTCACTTCTTGAAGAAGGATGTCTCTGGTCATAACATTCTCTCAGATGACTGTAAGTGAAACAATCAAGATATGTGGCTGAAGGATGTATTTTTTTCTGGACTTCCAGCAGATTGCGTCTGACAAACTTCATTGTTTTTTGCGGACACAACCACTGCTGTCTTCCGCCGAGCCACTCGTCGTTTTCGGGTCTGACACCGCTCAAATCCAGAACTGTCACCTGCGGACTGAATGATTCACTGTCAGCATAAATGTCCACATAGTTGTCGTGAAGAAGAAAAAGATGTCCGGATGATTGAATGGACCTTGCCATTGTTTCCAGTCTTTTCCATCCGCCTATTTTCGAGTCAGGTGGCAGGATATCAGGGTGGAGACAGTCATAGCCCTTCCTGCCCCATCCGTCCACGTGGACCACAACTGTTTCCAGACCAGCCTCTTTTTCAAGTTTCCGGAATCTCCTCAGTCCCTCGGCAAAGGACATCCTCTGCCAGACATTCTCTTTTCGGAATCGGCCAAACCAGGACTCATGCCATATATTGATGATGATGGTACCCTTCAGTTTTGCCACATTTGGCCTGTCTTTTGCTTTTTCTTTCAAGGTTATTGCCAGTCCTTTGCTGGCAGCATGATTTCTGTAAATCTTTGCAATTTCCGGGATACTGATTTTACTGAAAAATTTGTATTTGATACTTCTTGGGTACCTGAAATTTCCGAGGCTTGCCAGCCACCACGGATGCACCGTGTGTCCATTTTTTTGTTCAGTAACAACACGAAAGGCAATGTCATCCGTTGTTTCTGGTAGTGCCACCACTGCTTCCTGCGAATCAGTCACCTGTGCCCACCATGGCATAACAAATCCCATTCCTGCATAGGCAGGGAATGTGTGGTCAAGTTCCACTGGAAAGTTTTTGTCAAGCAGACAACCCTGTCCGTACGGCAATAAAAGTTTGCCTCCTGCTTTTTCTGGAAACAGCCATCCCCTGGGATATGCACTATCAATAAACGATGCTTCTCCGCGTCCATTCCGGGTGTTAACAGTAATGCTTAATGTATCATCCTTAAGTTGAAAGGTCACCTCAACAGCAAAATCAAGAGCACTCCATACATTTGGTCTATATGGCCAGTGGGAAAGGGTTGCTTTTTGAAATGAAGCGTTCCCTTCCCATTTAATTTGTTGAGCCGAACCAAAAGGCATTCCCTGCCAGGGTCCAGAATGTCCCCTTATGCCTATATCGCATGGTCCTGTTTTTTGCATTGTCCATAGAATACCTGTTCGTAAATCACGCACGTCCACAGAAAGGTTTTTCCTGTCTATTTCAACTACAAGCACCTGATTTTTCATGCTGATTTTCCTGTCACTTTCAGGGTTTTTCATTGAACTCCTTTGATATAAAGAATTTTCATTTCCCATGGTTGAAGTGAAACGAGAAATCGCTGTAAATTTCTGGCTGTAATTTTTGTTTCTGAACCTATCATCACCCTGCGGACTTCATTCAGATCCCGTTGAAAACACTCATAGTTTCCATCAGGAAGTTTCAACCCTGCTTCTACCTGGACAGGTCTATCTGTCCAGTTCAGAAACAAAACAAATTTTTCTTTCGCACCCTTTTCAAGAACAGCAGTTTCAACATCATTGCCATAATTTTTGAAAAAGAACATTTTGTTTTTTCCAAGCAGTGCATCAACTTGATTCTGGAAATCTGTCAGAAAGTCAGGATCATTGCCGACTTTTAACACATCATCCTTTATTAACATAGCCCTTCCTGAAGATACCATATCCGAAAAAAGCGGTTTTTGATACGGGTTTCCCCACTCATCTGTCTCAGCCTGCCTGTCCATAAGAACAATTCTTGTCCCTGTTTTTACTGCTGATTCAATCTTCTGGAATGCTTCCTGGCTCACACTGTAAGGGAAGGGCAGGATGATCAGTGGGTACCCAGCCAATTCTTTCGAAAAATCCTTTATCTGTTCAAGATAGCATATTTTGAAGGGGTAGCCGTGACTGAGTAAAAACTCAAGTAACCATTTTTCATAGAGAAAACCACGCGCCTGGTTTGCTGGATTTCCCTCAGGATTGTAACGTTGCTTGACCTGCCACCAGTCCTCAGACGCCCTTGATTTTAAAACAAGTATCTGTGCAGGGATTTTTGCCTGTTTTGCGTCCCATGCTGCCAGTGTGTCAAGTATTGAATACGCCTGTTCCACATACCTGTCATAGCCACCATAGAAAATAAAATTGTATCTCCAGTAGAGTGGAAGTCCACCGCCGTGCATGAATGAAATAACAGGCGGTCCATACATCCATGCAGGACTTGTATCAAGGTAATAACCAGGATATTTCACAGGGTCATTTGCCCACGGACAGTTATGGAGAGAATCAGGAGCCCTGCCTCTATTGGCACCCACCATCCTTTTGGTATTGGCTGCTGTGAGGTAATGATTCAGATTTGAGTAGTCCTCATAGCAGTTAGCACGGAAGAAATCAATATTTGCAGTACTTCCAACAATGTCTTCTGCGATGTTTAGGTCAATCCTTCTGTTCCACAGTGTCCCGAGACAGACGTGTACAGGTGTTTTCGTAAAAACCTTTGGGTTTGTTGCCTTTGCTGCAGCCGCAGCCTCAGCAAGATACGAAGCAAACTGTTCATATCCGAAAACAATCCATTTCCTGAAGGCATCACTGTCTTCTGCTTTTTCAGGGACAGCAATACCATATTTTTTCTGGAACGCTTCCTTTGTGGGTTCGTCAATGTTTGCCGGGTTACGAAAACCACCCATCTGTTCGTCATAACCAATACCCACTCCATCAACACCATTTTTTACCTGTTCAATAACAAATCCTTTAAGAAACTCCCGGCTGTGTCTGGAGATATAAGGAGCTGGTTTGTCTTTTGTCGGACTTTCTGGAAATTCTTCAAGTTTCTTTGGATAGACCGCCCTGTCCATGGTAAAAAGTTTGATGCCGTTTGCGTGAAAAGCATCAGCAATTTCTTTCAGGGCATTTTCCTGTAAGGACCATTTATCATACTGACTCTGCCACAGCACATCTGATTCGTATGTTCCTTTTCCTCTTGGCACCTGAATGTTTCTTGGTGGCCACATGTTCACCACATTGCCGTGATATTTTTTGACACTGGACACAAAGTCAATGAAGGGCTGGTATTCAGTCAGGGGCTGCCTTTTTTCTTTCGGAGTGTTGAGCCAGCCGAGAATATTAAACATCCATGGTTCAATGTGAAATCCCTTCATAATCTCCTGTTTCTGGGACAGAGCAGGTAAGGTTACCACTTCTCCTGTTTTTATCTCTGGAATACTTCTATCAGGTGATGCCACTGGTTTCAGATTAACGCTTTTTCGCGGGGAAAGAATCTGAACATCATAGTAGTGGGGAGTGCCAAAGGTAACCAGCAGAATTCCGTAAACACCCTTAACAGATGGCTGGAAAGTATTTATTATCCATGTCCTTGACTTCCAGATACCGCCGGGATTGGTAATTTTTCCTTCCAGGTCAGCCCGCAACAACCTGCTATAGTCGCCATTGCCGGTTGTATCTGCAAGGATTGCCCATGGTCCAGAAGGTACTGCCCATTTAACTGCGACAATTTCCTGTGGAGCATCAAATTTGAAACAATATCGGGCTACCTTTACTGGAGTGCCTTTCTCAGGAACAGGCAGGGTGCGTAATTTTTCATCAGGGTCAACGAGAAGCCGCAACATCGTTGTGTACGGAACACTGCTAATCCTTGCCATTGGAGCAATATTCACCAGTTCCAGTCCCTGTGGTAGTTCTGACCCGACCTGGTTATGGACGATGGTCACTACACCCGGGACAGTTTCTGGTACTGGCGCCGGGATAATTTCAGGAAACAATTCCGTACCCAGCGGTCCCTGAAGTTTCAGCCCCACGTCATGAATTTCATAGTGAGCATACCTGGTATCCCGTACCACTCCCAGCCACAACTCGCCACCCTCAGCAGTTTCAACTTTTCCCTGCGCCAGTTTGAAGGTGCCATTGACCTCAAGTGGTGCCTTCCGGATGGTCAGAACACTTCCGGGTTTGTCAACTGTCAGCGAAGGAAAGATGCTGCTGTAATAGTACTCAGCGCGAACCCCGCCTGAGTCAAGCACTGCCGGCGAAGAACCCTGAAAAACTATCCTTGCGTTCTTACCGAAATTTAACCGGAAAGAAACTGCGCCAGCTTTCTCTGGAAACAGTGGCAAATAGCAGGAACCACCCAAAATCAGAGTGTTCTCCCCAAGATTGAAACCACCCACCTTGAAGGTAATGTCTCCTTCTATTTTCAGGTCACTCTCTGCGGTGAGGGAGTAACCGTAATTACCTGTATCCAGGGTGAGACCCCTGAAAACGGCTGTCCCGGCTTTCAGTCGGGCGTTATAGCAACCTGAAGAAAAAACAAGGGCTGGCTGACCGATAATGGTTCCTTCGTTTATCAGACCACGAGTATAACTGCTGATAGAACCCGCTCCACCAAAGGTGATTTTCTCAATGGTGCTGGCGTCCAGAATTCCATTGTTTTCAATTTTCAATCCCGCACAGGCAATACTGGTTTTGAGTTTTACATTACTTCCTTCAGGCACCAGCAAAGGCGGCAGAACCGCCTGGTCACCATTTACCTCTATCTGATGAGGTCCTTTCACCAGGGTAAGCCAGGCATCGTTTTTTTCGCCTCCACCTCCGCAGACCGCAGAGTTATCGCTGATGATATTGCCGGAAAGCAGAACATTTCCTTCAATGATAATAGCAGCGCTTTTTTCTTTTTCTCCTGCAAAAATGATATCTCCCTGAACAGTCAGCGTGACACCTTTTGGTACATAAAGCCCGTGGCCTTTCAGTATCAGATTACCGGTAATGATTGCACTGCCTTTCAGGGTCACCCTGTAACTATAGGAGCCAGCAGGTAAGATCAGGGAAGAAAAATTTGCCCCACCTGGTTTAATCTCCGCGTCATAGCACTGTCCGGCAAGAACAAGAGAAGGAGTTCCAATAATTTTTCCAGCATTGGTGAATCCACCTGGCCCTGCTGTAATAACCGGATTTCCCTGAGACGCATCAAGTGTTCCTTGAATGGAAATACCCTTTTTTGCCGAATGTTGAAGATTGGCAATTTGCAGATTGTGTCCAGCCAGAGTAATCGTGGCATTTTTTTCAACAATGAGTGTGCCGCCAATTACTGTATTGCGGGATAAAATAGGATAGTTCATCATGCCCTCTGGAACAAGCACATCATTTCCATCACCTGGTGCAGGGATTTTACCAGTTGACCAATTTTCCTGTGAGTACCAGTCATTTGTTTTCCCCTGCCATGTATTGATTGCACTGCTTGCAGATAGACAGAAAACAAGTAATAAAAACCCACCATATACACTTTTTTTCATAAGGTTCCCCCTGAGAGAAAACTTATTGAGTTTGATTCAAAATAAATCAGTAATCACCAGCATCAGCAGGTGGCGCGCCGCCTGTCTGACTTGAATAATCATCAAATGACCTGGCACCAGTATATCTGCCCCAGTAGACATTGCTGGTTGATTTTTTTGCATCTTCAGGGATAATGCCAGCGTGTCCATCAACATAAAGGGCATTGCATTGACCTGCATGACGATATCCCAGCTGGTTCAGACCAGAAACAATTCCGTAATACGCTGTGCCTGCTGCTTCCACAATGAGAATTCTTTCTGATGGATTATCAATCCTTGAACGAAAGTTTCCATTGCATATGGTCATGCTTCCCATACGGCTCCAGGCATAACTGGTTTTAGGAGATGCACCACCGTATGGTGGATAAGAACCGAGCGGCTGGGATGCCCGCCATGAAGCATCATAATTACTCATTCCTCCCCAGTAAGGGTCATTAAAAGGCGGTACTTCAGGAAAAAGAGCTCCCCATGCAGCCATCGGCGCTGCTACAGATGGACATCGCAACATGTCGGGTGTATTTCGGCTTCCAGTAACATATCCCATATAAGGCAGACATGCCGTAAGCCAGTTGCCCTTGCCATAGCCCGGATAATCACCTGTTCCCTGGTATGGCAATCTGTCGTTCCAGTCGCTGCAGTACATGCCAATAACCTGTCCAATTTGTTTCAGGTTGTTTATGCACGCAGCGCCTTCTGCTTTCTGTCGTGCCTTACGCAGGACAGGTAGAATCATTGCAGCGAGAATTGCTATGATAGCAATGACCACGAGAAGTTCAATCAGGGTAAACCCCTTTTCCCTTCGCATAGACAGAAATTTCAATTTCATAAAATCCTCCTGTTATGGCTGATAAATAAGTGGATTGTGCAATCTATTAATCCAGATTGTAATGCCTTCAAAGTTATCAGTCGCTGGTAATACATAAAGAGTGGTTCCTCCCTGTTCAATTTTTCTTGATGGTATCCATGCAACAGAACCACTTCCGAAAAGAACATTAATCCCATCCTTACCGTGGTTGTTTTCGTCTGTCAATGTTAATCCCAGTGCAGCAGGACCAGTGACAGGTTTATAAATATCTATAGGCGATGTTCCATTATCCCACATTTCCAGCTGCCACAGCGCTGACCCTGCCAGATTCCCTCTTCCAAATGTTGCGTTGGGTCTCTGTCTATCAGCAACAATCACAGAATCCTCAGCAACCGAGCAATTGAGACCTGTTGCACTCCAGTATGCAAATTCCTTATAACTGTAGCTGACTCCTGCGTATGAGGATATATCTCCTGGTTTTGCATAGGCATAGGAACATTCTCCAGGATTGAGATACCCTCTGGACCTTACAGCAGACGCTTTTACTATGTCCATTCTCTGGCTCGGACACAGAAAAATTTCAGGATTTTTTACATAATTTACCCCTCCAAGACTTCCGGTTGAATCTCTGCCGAGCAGTTTGTTGAACGGTCGCAGGGTCAGTATGTACCATGACCCTGTGGAGGGTCCTGTATAATCAGGAAGCCAGCCATCATAATCATCCGCGTACATACGAAGCCCGAGTCCGATTTGTTTTAGATTGTTCATACAGACAGCCCTGCGCGCCTTCTCCCTTGCTTTACTCAGAACCGGTAGCATCATTGCAGCAAGAATCGCAATGATGGCAATCACCACGAGAAGTTCAATCAGGGTAAATCCTTGATTGCTGGCAACAAACTTTTCCCTTTTTTTCATATAATCCTCCTGTCAGAACACACTCTCTACATTTGGACCACGTAGAAAAATCTGGTCGTCACAAGCTTCGGCTGGCGATGTATCTGTCATGTAATAAGGTCTGTCCCCTGGATAGACAGAGACATTGTACGCACAGTTTGGCAGTGCCTCTGCAGGGACATAGCGATAACCGTCAGATGCTCTGTAAGAAGGAACCCATTTGACATCGCCATTGATATAAAGCACATTGATACCAGCCCTTCCATGACTCATCATACCAGTAAGCCGTAACCTGGAATAACCGCCATAACCGTATGATTCCCGGTTAAGTGTGCCACCACCAGAATCATCGCCAGTACTTTTTTTGTCAGCAACCAGCGCATAGTTTGTTGATAACAGTGTTCCGGCTACAAGCGTCGCTGGCTTTCGTGGTTTTTTTGTGTTCAGGTTCAGGGCATAGGCATAAGAACAATGTTCATATTTCAGATACCCGATATCTGACTTGTAATCGTATCTTGAACTCGGGCAGATGAAAAACTCAGGATTCACAGCATATCTCGGTCCCTCAAAATCAGGGTCAGGTGCTGAAGATGGACCTTCTGGTCCAGAAACAATCTGCCCCAGCAGAAGCATCAGGGAGCGGGAACACTTGTTCATCCCATTGGAGTCCCGGGCAAGTGGAAACCAACCATCGTAGTCCTCTGAGTACATAAATAGGGCAAGACCAATCTGTTTCAGGTTAGAAATGCAGACCGCCCTTTTCGCTTGTTCCTGAGCGCGAGTTAACACAGGAAGAAGCATTGCAGCAAGAATCGCGATAATGGCAATGACGACGAGCAATTCAATAAGAGTAAATCCTTTTCTTTCCATTTCCTTCCCTCCTTTCCCCGATAGGGTAATTTTTTATTCATTGTTTTTGAATAATTTCTGTATTCCTAAATTTGTAACGCCCATCACTATGCTTTCTTTTCCCATCTTTGCAAACTCAATTCTAATACTTCTTTTGACTTCATCAGTTTTTTCAAGTTCGTTCCGTAAGT
>DAONMJ010000019.1:0-20589 GCA_035392545.1 bacterium | reverse complement strand
CCCCTTTTCAAATTCCTCTCCCGGTCTTCCCCCTTTTCAAAAGGGGGATTTAGGGGGATTTCAAGAAATCTCCCCCAGCCCCTCTTTTATAAAGAGGGGGGTATATGAGGTAATTTTACAAAGAGGGGGGGGTGATAGTATGAGATAATTTTCTAAAGAGGGGTGATAGTATGAGGTGATTATAGTATGAGGTAATTTTATAAAGATGGGAAATAGTATGAGTTGATTTTGCAAAGAAAAGTGTGATTTTGTTGTACTGCCCCGTATTTCAGACAATTCTATTCTACCTCATTTTCCATTTCCCCTTAATGGGCAGCAGTATAGGTACAGAATGGTCCTTATTTTTGTCTATTTTATTTTTGAGGAAACAATACACTTTCATAGAGATTTTTGATGACGCAATTCGGGGTCTTGACAAAAATCCTGACGGGTTTTTAATATATGCGGAAACTCTGGAAAAAGAGAAAATGCAGAAATCACAAAAAGATTTTGCATTATCTGCTGTAAGCAAGGAACATTTTACCTTCCTGACTTTGTCGTCTATCTGTCAACAACAATCAGTAATCTGCATCAGCGCTGAGATATGGATTCAACAATTTTATTTCGGTTATTCATTCATATTGTCAGCAAGTCATCAATCATAAGGAGGTGCAGTATGAAAAAAAGAAGATTTTTGAGGAGCGTGATTCCAGACCTATGCGGATTCACGCTGATTGAGCTTCTTGTAGTCATTGCCATTATTGGAATTCTTTCAGCACTTGTCCTGCCAGTGTTATCAAGGGCAAGAGAACAGGCAAAAAGGGTAGTATGTATGAATAACTTAAGACAGATAGGTATTGCAACACACGTGTATGCGAATGATTATGACGGGTTCATTCCTGCAGGTGGTAATCCGACCTGGACAATAGAATGCCCGGCAATATGGAGATTAGCCAGTGCAAGTGAACCAGGATATGTGGGACTTGGCATTTTATGTATGGGATGGAGAGATACTGGTAAGGGAAGATATTTACCGAGTCCTATTTTTCTTTTATGTCCGAGTGTTCCCCGCGATTTTTACTGGGTGAGAAAATATTACAATAAGGACTGGATGTATACATGGTTTGAATATCCGGTAATAGCATCCAACAACAAAGTGTATAACAATTATGCAAGAAATGTGAGACCATATTCAGATGCAAGTATGAAAAATGCAACGAAATCGAAGGTGGACCTTTGCGCGAAAAAAGGTCTGATCTGGGTTGCTGATGCCTGGGGCTATTACGCATGGAACTATGGAAACCCTCCTGGTATGAGTTCTGAAGGGTACAGCCATAATAACGGAAGGGACCAGTTACCTGCAGGGATGAATGTTTTGTTTTTTGATGGTTCTGTGAAGTGGATAAATGACCCAACCCATAAACTACTTTATACTTACCATTACAATTCATATGGAACAGAAAGTTTCTGGCTTCTGACAGAGAAGGATTTCAAATAATTGATTAAAATTCTATTTTTTGATTATAAACACATTGAAATTATTGAAGGGTTCAAAAGGAACATTGAACCGCCCAAAAAATATGGCGGAAACCCCGTCTTTGTTTCAGGTCATCCACTCGAAGAAAACTGGATTTCACTGTATGGTTCTGTTATAAGAAAACCCGATGGATGCTGGCAAATGTGGTATACCACCATGATGAACAACAAAAAAAATCTTGTCCTTGGTTATGCGGAAAGTGAAGATGGAATCCACTGGAAAAGGATTGAGAATGACGCAGTAAAGATAAATGAAACCAGGACGCATTTTGTCTTTGACAGGGAACCCCATGGAGCAGCAATTATTTATGATGAACAGGAAACAAGAGAAAACTGGAAATATAAAATGATATGTGGCGCCTCGCTATCTGGATGTATCTCGGTTTTCCATAGCAGAGATGGCATTCACTGGATTCCTGCACAAAAAAACCCAGTAATTGGAACAAATCCAGATTGTCCTATGGGATTTCTGAGGTTGCCCTCTGATAAGTATGTAGCATATCACAGACCAGTTTTTGGAGACAGAAGGATAGCAAGGTCTGAATCCTGGGATTTTATAAACTGGTCTGATGCAAAAACCGTGATCGACCAGTCTCCTCTTGACCCGCCGCAAACACAGTTTTATGGAATGGGAGCCGCATCATACGGAGAATATGAAATCGGAACACTTTGGATATATCACACAGATCACAACGATTTTGGTTTCTGGAAAATGGAAGGATACCAGGAACCTGAATTAGTATATACCAGAACCGGATACGCCTGGCACAGAATTGAAATAAATATGCCATGGATTAAGAGAGGGGAAAAAGGGGCCTGGGATTGTGGACAGATTCAGCCAGCCAGTGCACCAGTATTTCTTGAAGATGAAATACGTGTTTACTATGCAGGAACAAGAACAACGCACGGCAAAAGTTTAGAAACCTGGAATACATCTGAGCCACGATGTGGCATCGGGTTTGTTTCTATAAAACCTGATAGATTTGCCGGGCTGGTAGCCTCCGATAAAGGCATTTTGTTAACAAGGCCTTTCTGGAGTGAAGTACCTCAATTTTTTGTAAACGCAAACATTGAAGGATTTCTCTGCGTAGAAATTACAGATGTTTCTGGAAAACCAGTCCCGGGGTTTGAACTTGAAAATGCAATACCCATGAAAGGAGATTCCCTTTATCATCCCTGCAGGTGGAAAAATAATACGGGTACTTCAGGTCTTGTGAATAAAGATATTAGATTTAAGGTTGTAGCAAATAATGCGAAAGTTTATTCTTTGATGGCTGGCAGTGAAAAGGACGTTGCAAAATACCGGGATTTTCGTGTTACCTATTTTCCATTTGAAAGAGAAAAAAATTTCATATAGGTGTAGAAAAATTTTGAAAAACCACCAACAAATGGAGGGAAAATGAAAAAAATTTTAATCAGTATATTATTGTTTTCTGGAAGTTTGTTATTTTCAGACGTTTCTTCCTTTAAAACACAGTTCTTTACACCGGTTACTGACCTTGTCACTCCTCATATAACCTGGCTTTCCCCTTACAAAAATGGAAAATTAAATCTTTTGTGGATTACATACAGAAGGGATGGTGGTTTCAGGGAAATTATTGAACTCAGTCAGAGGATGGACATTAATTTCACAGTTTTCACTCTCGCAACTCCTGATAAATTTACTCCCTGGTCAAGTTATTATAAACCGGTTCCTGTCACAGATGAAGAATACCAGAAAGACCTGGAAGAAAAACTCAAAGGGCAGTACGACATCATTGTTCTTGGCAAGGTAAGATGGAATGTTTTTCCCCAGAAATTCAGGGACATGATTTTGAACAAGGTGAACGAAGGGACAATACTTCTGGCATATCTTGGCGATTGGGGCGGCTGTAAAATCGCAGACGATATTAAAGCAGCCGACTTGAAAAAAGCTACAGAAAATAAAATTGCTCTTGACAGAAAATTTTTATATCCCTTCAAAGGACTTCCACAGTTTAAAAATTACAAAGATTTTGAACAGTTTATCAATGCCACCCTTGAGGTTTATTCTTATGGAAACGGAAAAATTTTGCTTCTCAAGGGATACATGGTTCCACATTTCCAGAACCTGACACCAGCAAATGTAAGAAATCCTCTTGAAACAAAGTACATTGAGTATGACTATCTTCTGGCATATCCTATCCATCTCATGATTTCCTCAGTCAAACAACCTGAAATTGAAATCTCTGGCACAGATTATGTGAGTGCAGACATCAATTCACTCTCAGATATCACATTTATTTTGAAATCAAACGAAGTGAAAAAAGTAACCTGTGAATTCATTGTGAGGAATGATGATAATGAAATCATTTCAAAAGACATGAAAAATTTGAATCTGGCAAAGGGAGAAAATGAGGTGAAGTTTGCTATAAGAAATAAAATTCCGAAAGGCCGTTATTTTGCTGATATATGGGTTAAGGAAAACAATAAAATTATAAACTTTGGCTCTTCTTTCATTGAATTGACCTCTAATGAATACATAGGTGATGTTGTAATAAATAAGAGTTACAAGAAGGAAGAAAGTATTTCCGGAGAAGTGAGCATATTCAGTAAGGATGGAAAGGACAACCTGAAACTGAAGATAAGTTTGATTGATAATTTTGGAAGACTGCAACAGACAGAAATGATGGATTTGAGGGGAGAAAAAATCAATGAAAAGAAGATAAGTTTTAAGATAGCCCCACCGAACATATATTTTACAGTACTACAATTTTTGAAATTTGAACTGTTCAGTGATAACAATCTGGTTGATGTAAATTCAAAGTTTTTCTCTGTTTCAAACCTGCGGCAAAAAGAAAATGATTTCAGGGCAATTTTATGGTTTCCGTACTACAATGCTGCCTATGGAGAAAAATGGTACTGCAAAAATATCTATGATTCTGGATTTGACTCAAGATATTACACAGGCATGTCTCTTTTTCCATTTTCAGAAAATCTGTGGTACGTTTCAAATCCAACAAGATTTGTTGATATGAAAACAGATCCGTGGGGAACAATGGATAGAAAACCAGAGGACCATGTGAGACAACCGTGCTTGAATGACCCTGATTACCTGTCAAAAGTGGAAAAAGAATTGAAAAGCAAACTGGAAAATGAACTGCATTTTTCAACATATGAATTTTCCTGCGGAGACGAATGCCATTTTGCAAGCTGGAGACCACCTTATGACAGGTATGAATTATGCTGGTGCGATAGATGCGTTTCAAAATTTCACGCATATCTGCAGAATAAATACAGCACTTTACAGAATTTGAACAGGAACTGGAAAACAGATTATAGTTCGTTTGATGATATTAAACCCATCACATATAAGGAAGCCATTGAAAATCCAAAGTTAAGACCATTGTGGATAAATTATAGAATTTTTATGGAAGATACCTGGGCAGGTATTTTTGAATACGCAAAACAGATTATTACAAATATGGTTCCTGATGCAAAGGTTGGATACGAAGGAAGCCAGAGAGGTTATACCTTTGTCAATAGTTTTACTGCTGAGGATTATTACAAACTTGCTCAGGCTATGAATCTGAACAATCCATATAGCCACGCTTTCATCAGATACGCATTTAAGGATTTTTCAAAAGAAGGGACACTTCTTGGACTTGGATGGCAGGGTTCTTATGGAGCCGGAATAAAAAACAGAAACATTGACCCATGGAGAGTACTTTTCTTTGGTGCTAACAGTTTATGGATATGGCATGGTCCTCCAAGAGAACAATCAGTTGTTTCTCCTGACCTGTCATTTTATGAGTATTTTAGACCCTCTGTAAATCAAATACCTGAATTAAAAAATGGCATCGGCAAGATGTTTATTCATTCAAAAAGAGAGGATGATGGAATAGGAATACTTTATTCAAATACAAGTGTTCATGCTTCTGCTTTAACCCCGCAACTTCCGCCCATATGCGAGAACCTGAACTGCTTTATAAGGTATTTTGAAGGAAGTGGTTACCAGTTTCGTCTGGTATCCTACCAGCAACTTGAAGAAGGTATCCTGAAAAAAGAGAAATTTAAGGTTTTAATCCTTCCATTTGTCCAATCCATCTCCCAAAAACAGGCAAAAGAAATAACTTCTTTTGTTAATGATGGTGGAGTGGTCATTGCTGATATAAGACCTGGTATATGTGATGAAAACGGTGTTTTCTATCAAAAAGGCGGGATCCTTGACAATATTTTTGGAGTAACGCAGAACACAGAAAATTTTGAAGCAAAAAAGTTTGAGAATTTAGAACTTAAATATGGTGAATTAACCTGCAATATGCCCTCAATACATGTGGATGCCTCAATCAGTTTGCAGAATAATGGTAGAACAAAAGAAAACCTTGAAAATATCCCTGTTTTTATCGTCAACAATTATGGCAAAGGAAAGGGAATTCTGTTGAATGTAAGTTTGACAAATTATCCTGATGAAAATATGGCAGGGATAAGGAAAATCCTCAACAACATCATAGAACAGACCGCAGGGATTCAGAAAAAAATCAATTATGAACCTGATAATCTTGAATGTGGCTTTACTCCTTACAGATACACACTTGGTTCTCATACATATCTCGGGATTCTTTCTCCATGGAGAGAAGGAGAAGAAAAACCCTGTAAACTAACCCTGTCGAAAAAATTTCACATTTATAACATAAGAAAGGGAGAATATCTGGGTTTCAGTGATTCATTAAACATAAACGTTCAACCTGAAACAGTAAAGGTGATTGGCTTTTTGCCTTACAGAATCATGGATGTAAAAATTAACTCAAAAGGGAAAATAAAAAAGGGTGAAATGTTGAATTATGACATTGAACTGGTGACAGAACCACAGGTACCTGAAACGCATATTTTCCATATCAGTGTTATTTCCCCTGAAGGAAAAGAAATAAAACATTATGCGGAAAACCTGAAAGGAGACAAAGGAAAGGCAAAAGGCAGTGTACATTTTGCCTTGAATGAAAAACAGGGAAAATATGTATTAAGAGTCAAGGAAATCGTTTCTGGCATTACCAGGGATTTCCCATTTGAAATAGCAGAATAAAAACAAAAAATTGGTCTAATGATGTTTTGATTGTGTTGTGCTATAATAAACATCGATTTCTGCCACGCAACAGGATATGAATGAAAAAAACCTTTGTTCCAGCTGTGAAGTAATTAGACCGTCAGTAAAACAGGATATTATTGTTTACAGGGATGACGAGTACTGCTCAAACTGGCCCATGAGCGGCGGTATGTGGCGTTTTGCTGACAGGGAAATCATTGTCGGGTTCACACGTCTCAAAGTAAATTATAACCAGATTGGTTCCACAAACCACCTGTTTCTTGATACCTGGGGTGAATTATGTCTCATACGTTCAAAAAATGATGGCGAAACATGGAATATGGACCAGGTTGAAGTTGTGGTAAAGAAACGCGATGTGGCAATTGACTTCTTTCAGGAAAAGAAGCAGAACCTGAACCTGAATCCTGTTGATTTCACATCCCCTGATACTATTTTGCTGTGCAATTATGTTGGCGAACATATGTGGGCGAAAAGTTACAGTGAAGTGCGATTCTGGTCTATGATTCTGGCATCTCCTGACAGGGGCAGATCCTGGCCGCTCGGTCCTATCATTAAAAAACCAGGACACCTTTTCAGTAGCTGGGGACTCCCGAATTATATCGTCCGTAAAAATGGACATGTTTTAATTTTCAATGACTGTGTGATGTGCGGAAATGAAAAGGAAGCCCAGATGCACATCTACACTGACATTCTTGAAAACAATGGTATGCACTGGAATTTCTGTGGTATACTTCCCCTGGAACGCCGCGATGCGAAATTAGTCATTCATGGATCCCCTGTCGCCATCAGTGAGTCCTCGATTCTTCTTGCAGCACGTGCGCAGACAGCGTGTAACATTGTTTATGTTATGCTCTATCGCAGTGATGATCACGGTAGAAACTGGTACACTGTTGGCCGTGTCACAGACATAGGTGGCACGCCTCATCTCCTAAGAATGAAAGATGGCAGGATTGTCCTGACATATGAACGCCGTTTTCCTCCATGCGGGATTCGTGCACGGGTATCTGAAGACAATGAAGGATATCAGTGGGGACCTGAAATTGTATTGCGAGATGATGGCGAAAGCGATATTGGATACAGCCGGAGTGTTCAGCGGCACGATGGTTCAATACTCACGGTTTATTACTTTGTCAATGCATCTGAACGCACAAAGGACCGTGAACCAGTTCGTCATATCGCAGGAACCATATGGCAACCATAAATTTTTAATCACGAGAGATGAACGGAAAACAGAAATTTTTGAAAATTGCTCGTTTTGAATTATCTGGCGCGATTTTCCTACCTTCCTGCTGGAACTGGTTCTGGGAACGAACCATAGAAAGGTGGAAGAAAGAAGGTTTGCCTGGAGATGTTCATATTGAAGAATATTTTGGCCTGGACAGAATGGAATATCTTCCTGTCAGATTGAACAGAAAAGATGTGATTATCCCTCCTTTTGAAAGGGTGCTTTTGAGTGAAGACCAGACACATCAAGTAATTATTGACTTTGACGGTGCAAAGAAAAAGATATTCAAGGAAAACAGACAGGAATCAATGGACCAGTGGCTTGAGTATCCTGTTAAAGATAGAAAGACCTGGAATGAATACAAGAAACGATTGGACCCCTCATCTCCACTAAGATTTCCGTGCTGGTGGGAACAGGAAAAGGAAAGATTCAAAAATGCCACATATCCTGTTGGAGTGTCAGCAGGAAGTTTTTTTGGCTGGATTAGAACCTGGATAGGCATAGAGAATATGAGTTACCTTATTGTTGATGACCCTGGTCTGATAGAGGACATGGAGGAACATCTGGAATATCTGTTTCTTTCTGTTCTGGAAAGGGTATTGAAGGATGTTAAGGTGGATTTTGCGCATTTCTGGGAGGACATGGCATACAAAACCGGACCACTGGTTTCACCTTCCTTTGTAAAAAAATTTATGGTCCCCCATTATAAGAAGATAACAGAGTTTCTTCGTTCAAAAGGAGTGGATATCATCACCCTTGATTCAGATGGAAACATCTGGGAACTTATTCCTATATGGCTTGAATGCGGAATCAATGGAGTCCTTCCAAATGAGGTTGCAGCAGGAATGGATGTGGTAGAAATGAGAAAAAAGTTTGGGAAAAACCTCATTATATGTGGTGGTATTGATAAAAGGGTGCTTCTGAAATCAAAAAAGGACATAGAAGAAGAGGTGAAAAGAAAAGTTGGAACACTTCTGGAAGATGGTGGATATTTCCCTGTCATTGACCATGCTGTTCCACCAGATGTGCCGTTTAAGAATTTTATGTATTACCTTGAAATTTTAAAAAAATCAGCAACATGATAAAATTTCATGTGATGTCGCCAGAATCAAACAAAAAGGAGACACATGAAAAAAGTACCTCTATCCAAGCCAGAACCAGATTTTAAAAGATTTGTAGATGTAATAAAGGGCAATGTGATTCCTAAAATACCACCTCTTATTGAATTGTTTCTTGACTTTGAAATTGTAAGAGAAATATCAAAAAATGTGCTGGGGAGAGAATGGGTCATAGGTGAAGACATTGAATCCAGGAAAAAGTACTTTCTCAATTCAATTGAGGTGTACTGGAGAATGGGGTATGACTGCTACAGAATCTCTGGTGCTATTGGCCTTGAATTTACGGGCAAGGGAAGACCTGGAAAAGACACTGCACCACTATCAAGAGGAACAAGGAATTGGGCAGAAGAAGGAAAGGGTCCTATTTCAACCTGGGAAGATTTTGAAACATACCCCTGGCCTGACCCGCGAAAATTTGATTACTGGTACTATGATTTCATTTCAAAAAATCTCCCTGATGGAATGGGAATTCTGGTCTGTCCATCAAGTGGTTTTCTTGAAATTCCCCTTGATACTCTTTTTGGCTATGAAAATCTGTGTTATCTCATGTACGATAATCCAGAACTTGTGACTGCTGTCTTCAACAGGGTGGGTGAAATTCTTTTTTCTTACTATGAACACATTGTATCCCTTCCGAAACTGGTAGGATTTTTCCAGGGCGATGACATGGGATTTAAAACAGGAACACTTGTTCCACCTGCTTTTTTAAGAACACATGTGTTGCCCTGGCACAAAAAACTTGCAAAACTTGCCCATGATAATGGGTTGATTTATCTTCTGCATGCCTGCGGAAATCTGGAGCAGATTATGCCTGATTTGATTGATGATGTGAAAATTGATGGAAAGCATTCCTATGAAGATGAGGGAAATTCAGTTGTTGACGCAAAACGAAAATATGGTGATAAAATTGCAATTTTAGGCGGTATTGATGTTGATAAACTGGTAAGGATGGAAGAGAATCAACTGCGGCAACATGTAAGAAACATTCTTGATGTGTGCATGCCAGGTGGTAGATACTGCCTTGGTTCAGGAAATTCTGTGACAAATTATGTGCCTGTGGAAAATTACTTTGCAATGGTGGAAGAGGGTCTAAATTACAAGCCCTGAACTATTGTTTTTCCAGGGTAAAAAGAACTCCAGCAATAATGAGCAATCCGCCAATAACCGTAGCAACGCTGATGTTTTGCCTTAAAAGAATTACAGCAAGCACTGCTGTGGTCAACGGAGCAATAAACTGAATAATTCCAGGAATAATTGTTTTCAGTTTGCTGATGGAATAAAACCATAACGTAAAACCAACTCCAGCAGGAACAATTCCAAGATACACGCCGATAAGAACATTTTTCATGTCAAAATGTAAGGGAACACTCAACATCAGCACCGCAATACCAAGCATAACAGTCCCAAACACACAAGCCCACAAGGTACTTAATACTGCCCCATATTTTTCAATCACACCTGTTTTCTTGCTCCAGACAGAGTAAAAAGCCCAGCAGAATGAAGCAAGCGCTGCAAGTGTATTTCCAGCAAGATTTGAGTGAGAAATCCTGCTGATATCACCCTGAGTAAAAATTAAATAACAACCGCCTGTACCCACGATAAGCCCCATCATTTCAAGCATAGAAATCCTTTCTTTCAGCAGGAAAAATCCCAGTATTCCAATAATAAATCCATTGGCATTCATCAACAAACTGGTGATTGTAGAATCAGTCAGTGTCAGGGAGTAAAAAATAAAAGCATTCATTCCAAAAATACCGCTGGCTCCAAGAATAAGAAAGTGGATGATATCACTGGATTTAAGAAAAAACCTTTCTCCTTTTGCAAAATGGTACAAAGCAAGAAAAATACTGGCTGAAAGAAACCTCAAAAATGCTACAAGAAAAGGATGGAAACCTGTCTGGACAGATATCTGTCCAAAGACAAATACTGTTCCCCAGGTAAATGCCGCAATGATTCCTGCTAAAAACGCTTTTTTATCCACTATGAATTAACGGGACAGTATTTCAGAAATTTTGATAGAATTTCCTGATTTTGCTGACTTCCATACTGCTTCTCCCATTGCCACAGCATATGCGCCATCAATACTTCCTGCGCAGATACCAAGTTTTTTTGATTCTTCTGTCTCTTTCACAAAAATATCGTGCTTGATTACATGGTCAGACCCACCATGGCCCCCAACAACAACATCAATATCATGAACCTGCCTGGTGCCAAACAGGGGAATATAGGTAACTGTTTGACGGTCTGGCTTTGGAAATGGACACCTGTCAGAAGATGTGCTGACATGCATTGTCTCGATTCTTCCGCCTGTGCCATTGATGGCAAGAATGTATCCTTCCCACGGAGTTGATGCATTAAAAGAATATGTCATGCTTACGCCACCACGGTATTTTATCGCAGCAGAATAGGTATCTTCTATGTCAATATCTTTGTCATACAGGTAAAGTTGGCCAGGATACTGAACCTTATATGGAAGATAAAATGTATCCTTATAAACTTTCAGATGTTTTGCCTCTGGCAGCGGAATAGTTTCTCCTTCCCATCTCAAATAATATGGACATCTTTTCTTGATTTCCTCTGTTGTTAATTTTCTTTTTGACTTTTTTTGTGGATTGAATGAGCTATCAGGTCCATAATAATTCAGTGCTCCAAAGGCAAACACAATCTCAGGTATATCGTCAACAAGCCAGTTAATCAGGTCAAAATGATGGCAACACTTATGAATGGACAGACCACCTGAAAACTGACGGCTTCTGTTCCATCTTTTGAAATAACTTGAACCATGCCATGTATCAAGATTGTAAATAAACTCTATGTTTGTAATTTTCCCAACAGCGCCATTCATAATCAATTTCTTAATATACTTGTGGGCTGGCGCATATCGATAATTAAATGCCACAACCACCCTTCCTCTGCTGTTTTTCTCTGCTTCAAGAACTTGTTTTGCCTGTTGTGCAGTAATGGTCATCGGTTTTTCAACAATGACATCAAGATCGTGTTTCAATCCTTTAATTGTGTATTCGGCATGGGTACAGTCCACTCCAGCAACAATAAGCGCGTCCGGCTTTGTTTCCTTTATCATCTTTTCAAACTCTTCAGGACTGTATGCTGGTATACTGGTTTTCTGTCTCTCATTGAATATTTTGATTCGTTCCGTATCAACATCAAGCGCGGCAACAACCTTTCCGTATTTGCTGAAATCCCCATATTCTGGCAACTCAGGTATGCCAAGAAGAGGAACGACATACTGCGCAATTGCCCTCACACTGAATCCACACACAGCATATTTTTTCATTTTCTTGCCTCTGCGTTAAAGGTTTTTAATCATTTTCTCTGTGGTTTGTTTCTGAATAGTTTATTTTTTTTCTCACGAATGTCAAAATACACACCAGTAAAAAACGAAAAACACAACAGGGATTTTAGACAAAAAACAAACAATAGTAAAATAACAGTGAACCTTATAACAAGTGAAAAAGGGATGCTCATGGATGAAATTTTCAATGTAATTAAAAAACTGTTTGACCAGAAAAGATGGAAGGATATTGCACTGAAAATTTACGAGATTGAAAAACGTTTCTGTTACAGAGATTTTGAAAGGTCTGCAAAGTTATGCAAAGACCAACTGGAAAAATCCGGCGCAAAAAATGTGCAACTTATTACATTGAAAGCAGATGGAGAAACTGTTTATGGCGATTTTATCATGCCACAGGCATGGTCCTTTGAACATGCGAAACTTGAAATTATCCAACCAGAACCATTTGCAGGAAACATTCTTGCTGATACAGACATTCATCCATTTCATATAGCCAATCGTTCCACAAACTTAGACCAGGCAATTTTCAATGTTGTTGACATTAACAAGATGTACAATTACACAGACCTATCTGACAGTTTTATCTTCTGCGGAAACATTCATCCAAGAGAATGCAGACATGAAATTGAGAAAACCAGAGCAATTGGAATTATTTCATCGTTTTCAAAGGCGCCTGATGAAAAAGACGGTATTTTCTGGGTTAATGGCTGGGTGAAAAATTCTGGGTGGTACCATACAAAGCAGGATAGAAAAATGGTCTGCTTTTCAATTTCTCCTTCAAACGGAGAAATTCTCCAAAAACTTCTTGATGGCGGCTCTGTCAGGGTGAAAGCAACAGTAAAAAGCGAAACATACGATGGAAACATTTTTTCCATCACAGGCATTATTCCAGGAAAAAGAAAACAGGAAATATGTTTTCTCAGCCATCTGTATGAGCCAATGATTACAGACAATGCCACCGGTATTGCTGGTTTGATTGAATTGTGCAGGATATTCAATGTACTGATTGAAGAGAAAAAATTTGTTCCTGAGTTTGGAATAAGATTTTTGTTTTCAATGGAAAGGTATGGAATGATGCAGTTTTTTGAGCAAAAACATAATGTCATTTATGCCTTTAATGTCGACAGCATCTGTGATGATATTTTGAAAACAGGGTCAATGAAATTTACTTGTTATGGAAGCCCGATCACAATCCCTTTTTTTGGTGACTGGCTTTTTGAAAAAATCTTATTGAATCATTTTCATTATCCATGGAAAAAAGAAATGCCATTGTATGAGGATGATAGTTTTGTCTCTGACTCTGCGATTGGTATTCCTTCCGGATATTTTCTCTCACATCCTGGGAAACTGCATCACAATTCCCTTCTTTCAAACACAGTAAACTACAACCAGGGAAAAGAAGCGTTATGCATCCTTGGAACATATGCTTATATGCTTTGCTCTGATTATTTTAAGAAAGATCTTCAGGACTTAATAAAAACTCCTGCAATGGAAGAACTGTATATGTGTTTACACAAAATACAGATGTCTGTGCTTCAAAATCCAGCTTGTTTTTCAGTCAAAGATATTGAACATAGGGTCTCTTATGTGTCTGATTACATCAGGAAAAAATATCTTTCCGCTGCAAAGTTTGGAATGAAACCAGAAAAAAATTTTGAAAACGAGATCTTGAATGCTTCAAGGAAATGTATGACAAAATCTCTTGAAAAAACAGAAAGCAGCTGTGATGAAGACCTTTCAAGGGAAGACAAAAAGGCAGAAAATATCATTGTGACATGGAGAAAACCCGTGTTCATTTTCTCCCTTGCAGGAATTCCTCACAGCGAGAGGACTCATCCTCCAGAAACATTCTGGCAGGCAATCAACAGGGTTGATGGCAAAAAGGACCTGTTCACAATCTATCAGGAAATTCGTTTTGAAAGAGACCTGTACGGCTTACCACCACTGACAGAAGATGAAAAGAAAACACTTACAAAGTATATTTTGTATCTTGCAAAACACAACTATGTGAAAATCAGATACAAAACTGTAGTTTCAAAGGAACAAATAAAGGCAACGCTGAAAAAACTCGGTATCAAAAAGGGGGATAAAATCATTGTTCATTCTTCCCTTTCTTCTATTGGATACGTAAAGGGTGGAGCCAGGGCAGTGTGTGAGGCACTCATGGAATTGATTGGTAATCAGGGGATTTTGATGATGCCCTCATTTAATCAAGGAGTGATTTTTGAAAAAAATCCCAAGGCATATTTTTCGCCCCCTGAAACACCAACTATTGATGGCGCAATCCCTGATACATTCTGGAGAATGAAGGGTGTTTACCGAAGTTTAAATCCCACTCATTCCTTTGCTGTCTGGGGAAAAGATGCCATAGAATTCGTGAAAGACCACCACAAAGTTCTTACAATGGGAACCAATAGTCCCCTTCACCTCCTTGAAAAACAGGGCGGAAAAATCGTTCTCATTGATACGCCGAGTGCAAATACCTTTCACCATGTGGTTGAAATGACAAACAATGTGCCGTGCCTTGGAAAAAGAACAGAAGAATATCCAGTAAAACTTCCATCAGGAAAATTTGTAAAAGTCAGAACATGGGGATGGAGAAATGGAACATGTGAAATTACAGACAAGGCCGTATATTTTGATTACATGTTGAAACATAACCTGTTGAAAAAGGGGAAACTTGGAAATGCCAGTGTTTATGTGTTAGACATGAAAGTATGCAGAAAAGTCATTGAAAATTTTTTAAAAGGAAAAATAAAGAGATATCCTGGATGCAAAAAATGCAAAATCAGACCCAGAAAAACACCGCACACTGTTGAAAGCGACTGGGACCAGATTCATCAGAAAGTGAAACCAGATACACCTGCTTTTACTGGTGATTATGAAATAGCATAAGTTTTTTTTCTTTTGGTTTGTCAATATCAGGCACCTGGTATAGAATAATTTCTATGAAAACATTTCTGAGTTTTGCGATTTTCTTTTTACTGGCTAACATTTGTTTTTCATTCACAATAGAAATCAAAGTTAACAATACCTCTGATATCCCTGTAAGTTGTTCTATTTCTCTTGTGAGGTCCTATACTGATGAATATGGCAATTGGTGGCCTCATTTTGGATATGTGACAGAAAATGGTCTTGTAAAACAGAAACAGGATATCCGCTTCATCCAGCCAGGCACCCAATCTCAGTGGATAAAACTTCCTGCGCATGGAAGAATTCTTGTATGTACAAGAATCAGCGAAAAACCAGTGCCAGTTGGCATTGATGTGAAACTTATAGATAAAGAAAACACCATCACAAAATCCTTTGTTATTCCTGAAAGCCAGGATACCTATTACATTTATCTTTACACAGTGCCATTATCTCCTGGTCCAGTAAAACTTGAACCAGTGTCAGCCCAGGAAATTGTTGAAAGAAATCTTGAAATTGTAAAACAGATAACAAAGGATAGAACAGGCAAACTCCCATCAAAAATTGCCATTTATACAGATTGTCATCTTACATCCGCAGACCCACCTGACTATAGAAAAACCCAGTACAGTTTTTTGAGGACGCTTGGTATCAACGGGATTATGTATGCTTCAAGTGACTTACTTCCTGAAATGATTGAAAACGGGTTTTTATATTTAAGGTCAGGTGGTGCATCTATTGGCTACGACGACTACTATAAGACAGATGAAGAAATAACACCATCCTTAAAAAAATCAGCACTTAATCTGTCTGGTCTTTTTGAGCGGTATAATCTTGTTGAAAAAGTCAGAAACCTGAAACTCGGAGACGAAATTTCCTCAGGGTTACTGCAGGATTATCTTGCCTGTGGAGAAAAAACAAGAATAGAAATCATAGATTATCTGAAAGAAAAAAATGTTCCGGTTTCAGATTTGAATGTTTCATCTTACCAGGAAATTTCCCTTAAACCAGCAGCAATAATGAAGATTGAAAATCCTGGTTTATATTACTGGGTAAATCGTATCAGAATGGAAAGAATAAACAGATTATGGAAGTATGCCATGGAGGTTAATAAAAAATACTTTCCATCTGCATGGAGTAGTCCAAACTGGCCTGTTGGGGGGTATCTTGATGGTGGCTATGAAGGTCAGGGATGGGACCTGTGGCATCTTTATAAAAACAGATTTCTTGATGGTATCTGGGGTGAGGACTGGCCTGGTTATGAAGTGTGGCTAAGAGGTGGAAATGCATTTCTTGTTGACATGATGAGATGTCAGGCAAAAGGACTGCCAATGGGAATTTATAATGTCGTTGAGACAAACTATTCTCCTGTGTACGCAAGATATAAATTTTACGAACAGTTAATCAATGGCATTACCGAAATTTTCTGGTACAGTTATGGATGCCTGCGTGGAAATGAGTCAAACCCCTGGGAAATAAAAACAGACATGGTTGGTGAAATTGCTTTGTTAAATAGAGATGCAGGAGAAGCAGAAGAATACATATTAAACACAGGACTTGAACCAGCATCTGTTGCAATACTCTGGACACCAGCGCAGGAAATATGGGACCCACAGTACCATGTTGAGATTATGGCTCTTTATTATGTGCTCTTACACTCAAATTACAGTGTTGATTTCATATCAAGTTATGATATTGAATCAGGGGACCTTGAGAAATATAAGGTACTGTATATGCCATTTCATTATGTTGAAAACAATGTATGGGAAAAAATTAAAAAATGGGTGGCAAATGGTGGATTTGTTGTCATTGAAGGCGGTTACCTTAAGGATGAATGCAATAGAAACATTGATTTAGGTTTATGGATCAAAGGATTTTCGTCTCAAATAGAAACAAAGACACAGTCAATAGGTCGGCTTCCATTGGAACTTCCCCAGCAGAAATTACTTGATACAACCCAATCAGTAAGTTTCCCTGTGGTATGTCTGAAAAGTACTCTTGAAATACCTGATAATGGCACCTGCCTTCTTACATACAAAGATGGAAGTCCTGCAGCCATACAGGTTAAAAAAGGAAAAGGCAATGTAAGAATTACTGGATTTTTGCAGGGAATCGCCTATGTATATGACCAGGGAAAAAGGGACATGGCAAAATGGGGTGATGTTCTTTTATATCACAGTTTTTCACCTGAAATCAGGAAATTTGTACTTGACCCAGTATATCAATCAAACATTCAAAAGGTATGCAATATTGATAAGGATTTAATCATTGCAAGAAAAAGAACTGGTAAAAATCACCAGTGTATTGCAATTTTTGACTATGGGTTTGGTAGTAAAAAACCAGTAATGCCTGTCTGGTCAGAAATTGGACAGACAACCATTGACATTGAAATCAAAGATGCTAAAAATATCAAATGCCTTAATGGAAACATAAAAAAAGGGAAAAACACTTACACAATAACATTTCAGGGCGTTGCAATGCTTTTGATTGACAAATAAAAGGAGGGCAGATGAAAAAAATAGCAGTAATTCTGGGTATGGTGGTGATTTTTGCCACCTGTGGGCAGGCAAAGGTGAATGTCGTCACAAAATCTCTTGTAATGTATCCAGAAAAAGAAATGGGAAAAATTGTAAGGGTTGTGTTTAACACTGATGACAAAGGAAGTTTTCTGTTTGTGATCAAAGATAAAAATGGTAATACCGTCAGAACCTTGAGTGCTGGAAATGTCCCTGCAGGACAGGGATTTGTTGAATGGGATGGAAAGGACTTTGCGGGAAACACAGTCAATGAAGGCGAATACAGTGTTTCTATAATCACAGGTATTTCCTGGAATATTGACGAAACATTTGGGAAAAATGGAAGTATCGGTCTTGAAACCATGGAAGTCAAAGTCACAGATCCGGAAAAGATCATTTTCAAATCAGCGGGTGAAATCAAAAAAATCAGCATTGGAGAAACCGAGTATTATAAGACAGATAACCTTGCAATTGCAGGACCAAACTACACCGTTAAGGATGGGATTGTTCAATTAAACCCAACAGGTGGAGCAAAAAAAGATGATGTCGTAAAAGTGGAATATTATTATCCTTCATTCCTCGAAAATCCCTGGGCACTTGATATTGACCAGGAAGGAAATCTTTATGTTCTTTATAGGTGGCAAACAGAATCAATGAAATCTCCAGCAGTCAATCTTATAAAAATTTCACCTGATGGCAACAGGGTCATTACTGATTTTGGCTCAGATGGAAAAATCGGGCCATTCACATTTCATACAAGCCAGGTTATTGTGTCAGAGAAAGAAGGAAAAATTTATGTTGCAGGTTCACATGATAGTGGGCATGGTACAGGGGTTTTTTCTCTCAAAACAGGAGCACCTTTTTATTCCATTGGTGGCTATTTTGGTACTGGAAATCCAAAAACAACATTCACTCCATCTGGCATTGCCCTTGGTCCTGATACAAAAATCTATATTCGTTTTTCTGCATATGATAGAACAAAGGAAAAAGATAAGGGATTTCTTTACACAGAAAACCCGATAGCCAAAAGACACTCAGGTTATCCGCCTTTGATTGACAACTACTGGGGTCCATCAATGGAATCAAGTGTTCCTCCTGATTGTTTTTATGCAAGCGCCTATCAATCAGACATAGCAAAAATAAAGGATACAGGCACTGGTTTTGTGGAATTATATTATCTAAGCGTTCCAGGGAATCCTGTAGGCATGTCATTTGATAGAGGTACAGGACTTCTTTATGCTGCATTAAGAACAACAACTGGAGAAATCGCAGTCATACATGATACCGGGATTTCATTGAATGAATTGTGGCGACTCAGGGATAAAAATCTTGGTCCCACGCATGCAGTAAAAATCAAGGGAAACAATCTGTATGTTATTGAAGATGGTACAAAGCCAGTGGGAAGAATACTTACTGGCATGGAAAAAGTAAAAATAGAACCACAGGGGAAAAATAAAATTACAAAATACACACTGAGTTTTACAGAAGAAAAAGATGTCTGCAGAATTTCTGTAAAAAAATAAGTGCTGAAAGGATGGGTTAACGATGAAAACATTCATTCTGACAGCAGGAATATTGGCATCTTTTTTTATCAGCAGTTATTCGCAAGTCCACAATGGTACGAAGTAATTTCGTGCCCTGTCATCGCAACCCTTGATGCAGGCAATCTGGAAACACTGACACAGTCAGGATTTGTCATTAAATCAGGTAGTTTGAAACCAGTGCAGGAAAAAAATTTATACGGATGCTTTAGATGTACCCGGTGCAGGGCAATTGAAGCAAACTGACTGGTTTGGTTTCTGGTTCTGTCTTCTGGCTTTTTAATTTTTCAAGTTTTTCACTAACGACATCGTCCAGCATTCTGAAAATAAGGCCTGAATTAATCCCGCTTACAGGAGCCATTTTCCTGGGATGACAGGGTAGGGATACTTCAGCATCACCCTTTTTCCAGCACTGGTCAATATGCGCAATTGCCCAGGTTTCATTAACTGATGGATTATCAGGGTCAGGTGCAAAACTTGTAATTAAATCAACCCCTGATTCCTTAATCTTTGCTCCATAATTATCGTACTTTGAATTAAGACCAATATAGGCAATCCATACAAGCAAATCTCCTGGCTGAAGGTATCTTGAAAAAATGTTTCGTCTTGACCTGATATAACCAACTGCCTGAAACCCAATCCACGGCGCTTTTAAGTCCCTTTTCACTTCGTCAACGATGACATGTCCCACGCCAGAAACACCAACCCTTTTTCCTTCTACCATTCTTTCTGCAATCATCGTTGAAGCATGTTCAATCTGTTTTTGAATCTTTTCAGACTTCAGGTCAGAAATAAGTTTTTTCACCCTTTCAAGATAGATTTTTGCAAGTTTTCCTGACGGTATTTTTTCAGGACAATCTCCAATCCAGAGCCGCCCATCAGGTGTCTGAATTTTTTTGTTGTGGTCTGTTGCTTCTTCCAGTGAGATACTGATCAAAATTCCTGGAATTTTTCCCTTTCGCGTCATTGCTGCCACATATTCGCAGCACCACATCCATCCAAGAGTAACATTTGCCAGGATATTGATTCTTCCATCAACTGCCTGACCTGATGGTGCGCCATTGTCTATGAAATAATCACACTTCAATCCCTTTGGCATTCCCTTTTTTGAACCAAAGACAATAATCTTCCAGTTCCTTTCCCTGTATTCATCAATTTTTTTGATTACTGTTTCACCATCTGTCTCCCAGCTTCGCACTGACACAAGCACAATGTCATGGTCTGTCCACTGATTTTTTCTCCATTCTTCAGGATAGATAATTGAAAGCCCGCCTGCTCTGTTAATCAATTCTTCACTGAAGGTTCGCTGCGAGTCATAGGGAACATTAATAAGGGTGTCAGGGTATTTCAAAACATGATTTGCTGAAAATTCCGCTGCTTTTATTATCT
>DAONMJ010000018.1:8183-22098 GCA_035392545.1 bacterium | reverse complement strand
TGCTGGCAGACAGTAAAGGACTAAAATCCATCGCATTTCCAGCAATTTCAACAGGCATTTTTGGTTATCCATTAGAAGAAGCGGCTGAAGTTTCAATCAGAGCAGTAATTAAAACAATTAAGGAATTGAAATCCCTAAAAAAAGTCAGGTTTGTTCTATTTGATGAGAAGTCGTTTTCTGTTTTTGAGCAGGCATTGAAAAAATATGAATAAAAAGGTACTCCTTGATACAGACATTGGTTCTGACATAGACGATGCAATCTGTCTTGCGTATTTGTTATCCCATCCTGAATGTGACCTTATAGGCATTACAACAGTAACAGGCCAGCCTGAAAAACGGGCGATGATTGCAAGTTACTTATGTGAGAAAGCAGGAAGAAATATTGCTATTTTTCCTGGTATGTCTGAACCACTAATAGGTCAACAAAAACAAAAATTTGCTCCGCAGTATGAATTTATTGAGAAAATTACATATAAGAAATCCTTTCAAGGAGAATGGTTCAACTTTTTAAGAAATACAATCAGGCAAAATCCTGGAGAAATCAATTTAATCACAATAGGACCATTAACCAATATCGGAATTCTTTTCAAAATAGACCCTGAATTACCACGCATGCTGAAATCAATGTACATTATGGGCGGCATGTTTTTTGGGGAGAATAAAAAGGTTGAATGGAATATTTCCTGCGACCCTTTTGCGGCACACACAGTTTTTTCTTCTGATGTAAAGCAAATTTTCGTCTGCGGGCTTGATGTAACATTGAAAGTAAAAATGGAAAAGACAGAGGTAATTCAAACATTTAATAAAAATGAGATTTTGAAAGAAGTACTAAATTTTGCTGAGATATGGTTCAGGGAAAGGGATACTGTTGTTTTTCATGATATCCTTGCGGCGAGTGCTTTATTTAAGAATACCTGCAGTTTCAAAAAAGGAAAGGTTTTTGTGGAACAACTGGGTCAGACTGGTTTTATAGAAGATGAAAACGGCAATACATTCGTTGCTTCAGAAGTAGATGAGGAACTGTTTTTTTCACATTTTTTTGACACAGTGATGTCATAGCAATTTTATTCCTTCCTGACTGGCAACTGTTCTTATGTATTGTGCTGCATTTACGTAGTCCTCTTCGGTCCGCAAATGCTCAAGCATTACTGGAGGAGTATCTTTACCAATTTTATTTATTTCATTTAGAAATACCCTGTAGTCAAGTTTTCCGAGGCCCGGTCGTACCTCTTCAAGGTGAACCGTTAGTTTATCAGTGAGTATAATATCTTTGGCATGACACGAACAGATATAGATACCGAGTATTTTAACAAATTCCTTTATCAATTTTTCGTTTGAAAAATATCTTTGCGGACTGCATACAAGATTTACAGGGTCAAAATGAACCCCAAAGGATTCTCTATCAATTGCTTTGATGAGTCGCAGATAACTTTCAGCAGAATCAGGATACATCCATGGCATTGTTTCAAGCGTGTAAAATGTTCTTTCTGGTTTTATTTCATCAATGATTTCTCTCGTTGTCATCACAATCATGTCAAATGTCTCATCTGTGAAATTCTTTTCGTCAGGACCGTCCCACTTACTTCCCCTTGAACCAGAGATGTTGACACAACAACGAGCATTAATTTTTTCAGCAAGATACAAAGCCCTTTTGCATTTCTCTATTGCCTGCCTTCTTTCGTTCTCATCACCCGATATTGGGTTACTCCACGCTCCAACCTCTGCGATTACGATACTTTCTTTCTCTGCCATCTTCTTAAATTCCTTAACTAATTCATCAGGAGCATCCAGTCCAGTAGGACAATATGCAGCAGAATAATTGTTTCTTTTCAAAATCTTCACCCATTCTTCAGGGGTTTCGAACTTCTGTAATACAGGTCCGCCAAGTCTCATTTTATTTCTCCTGTTACGCTGTAAACATCTGTTTTGCTTTTTCCCAGATTTTGTCAAGTTCTTTCTGTTGTTCTTTGTCTCTTGTAAACGAATGAGAGCCAAGTAATTTCATCGCTTTAGTCCTTGCCCTGTCAAGCAAACTTTTTCTGCCTTCTCTATCCCATGCCATAAAATTGTCGTTTGAAAATAAATCTGATTCAAAAAGAATTTTTCGGTAATTATTCAGAGTATCCTGGTGCGCCAAAAACGTACCCTCTTTTACGCACTCGTCAATGATTTCAACCAGGTTACCCCTGTCTTTGAACTCAAAGCCCTCTACGATATGTTTAGCAAATCTAAAAATTTCATAATCTATAATCATTTTTTCCACAGAACCAATTTCATCAATACAGCAGGTGCCGGACCATCCAAACTCTTTCATTCCAGCAAGCATCATAAAAATAAAACCTGCTGCATTGATGCCTGCCTGTGCATCATCCGGTTTTTTTGCCATGGTATTACACGCCTTTGCCATCACAGATGTTCCATAAAATTTCGCGATCTGGTTCAAAACAAGATTCCCAATGATAAAGTCAGGGCCACCGTAAACTATTGTTGCATATCGCATATCAAAAGGATAAACAAACGGCGCAAAACTAACTCTTGAATCTGGCGCAAGTATTTTTAATATCGCAGCTCCTCCAAGGACTTCAGCACACGACTGTGATAATGAAGAAGCAAGGTCAATCGGACATGTTGCTCCTCTCATGGGCATATTGCCAACTGAAAATGTCGCTTTTTTGGGAATATATCTGATTGCCATTTCAAGTAGAAATGGATCAAAGGCAAGTGGACTGATCATGTGCATTCCGATAGTGTATGGTAAACCGATAGCAACCAGAATTTCCTGTACAATATCAAAAACTTCAGCATCACTGAAGATCCCAGCACCCCATACTTTGTCTGACACATCAAGGCACAGTTTATATGTTGCAACTTCAGCAAGTTTTTGCGGTAAATCCTGTGGCATTACGATACTTGACCCTTGAACTCCAAGAGTATGGACAATTTTTGTAAATTCAATCATATCAGTTGTAGTGGGTTTTTTTATTTCGCCAGTCCTCAAATCATAACAGCGCAGGGCATAACCCGAAACATGAAATGATAGTTTATCGCCCAAATTATTGTCACCATTTTTTGGAAAAGGTCCAAGTAATTGTTCAATTATTTCAGGAGCAATGCAAATTCGGGTATTGTTTTTTATTTTAATGCCTTTTTCTCCTGCAACTTGTTTTAAGGCGTATTGTGAAGGAGTATGGATTCCAATCGTTTCAAGTATCCGTAAAGCATTTTCATGAATTTTTTTGATTTCATCTTCTCCAGGACCACCGGACAGAAAAAATCTAATTTTTGACATTTTTCCCCCTGGTCGTAAAATGCTTCAGGTATAATATCACAATGGATACGCTGAGTAAATTATTGGCATAAGGAGATTAGGATGGTTGATTTCAAGCAATTGAAAGACGAAGCAATGGTAAAAATTTTTTTTAAAGAACCCAGGACTTCAGGCGCAAAAATTTCTTATTCTATTGATGAAAAGACGTATCTTCCTTGTGCAATTTTTCTTGATAATTCTGCTGATAAACTACTTGAATCAACATTCTGGGAATGGAATCAGGCAGTCCAGTTCGGCAACATAAAATTCAGAAACAAACACCACCCTGTTTTCTGGAATCTTTATCTTAATGAACTGCACAATTATTCCGGTAATATAAAAATTCGTATTGAAATTCTTGATGAAGACGGTTCAATAAAAAAATCCGAAAAAATGCTGTCTATCGAACGTTCCCGTACAATTTTTATCAATAACTGGGAAAAATTTGTAAATAGTAATGAATGGCAGGTTACAGATAATTGCCTTGAATTTATTCCAGGAAAAAGTATTTCAACAATTTTTATCAAGCCTAAAGTTTCAGGAAGATTTAAGGTGTATTTTGGATTGAAATACGGGATTATCCACATGATGGTTGCCGTGTCAGATGAAGGAATAAGATATCCCTTGGTTGCCGAAAGAACTAGGCCTGAATTTCAGAATAAGTATCACAAGGAAATTTTCTGGAAAACTGTTGATTTCAGTACTGATACAGCCATAGAACTGAGTCCAACTCCGATGACTGTCAGGCAACCAGACCAATATCCTTTCGGTTCAATTGCTTACATCAAACTTGTGCCTACACCAGAAAGAAATTATCAAATAACGTCTCTTCTGTGGAATGACAGGGTTCTCGCACTCTATTTCGAACCATATTCCTGGGCGTTTTGTTATGGACTTGATACCAAAGAAAAAGTGAAAGAAGCACTGCTTTTGTTTAAGGAGATGGGAGCAAACCAGGTTCATACTCAGGTTATAAGGTTTGGCTCAAAAGCGCTTCATCACAGTAGAGTGGCAGAAAGGTATGAACATGGCGCAATAATGGGAGATGACGGAACATTCAGTCCTGGACCATCCGTAATGGTTAGAGCCCTTGATGTCCTGAAAGAAACAAGCGAAATATGCCATAATCTTGGAATTACCCATTTTGCAAACGCCGGGCTTACAAACTGTTACCCTGGCACTGATTTTGAAGAAAGAATTTCGAGGCAACACCCTGAATGGAGAACTGGAAATATCCTTAGATATAACATTCCAGAAACAAGGAAATACGTAGCTGAAATTATTAAGGAATTTGTTGAATGGGGAAATGACGGTGTTTCCATTGATTGTATGAGGTATCCTTATTATCATACTGAAGAGGATCTTTTGAAACTTTTTTATGAAATAAGACGCGCGATGGATGAAGTTTTACCTAAAAGAATTCCTCTAACAGTGAGAATTCCTGCTGGAGATATCGTATACTACAAAGTGTTTGAACAACTTGCGAAGGAAAATATAATTCAGTGTGTTATCCCATCAAATCTTTTAACGCGCCAGCCGCTTTTTTCTTTGAAACCATATTTGAAATGGAAGGATTATGGTTGCAATGTTTTCGGAATTATTGATGGCTGGCTGATTCACATGGCGTCATATTTCAATTTCCAACTTTCTCTTTACAGGTTCCCTTCAGACATAAAAAGAGATATCAGAAGATTTTTTAATGAGGGTGCAGATGGAATATTTGTTTACCAGGCAGATTTATACTGCGCTGATCCTTTTACGAGAGAAGTATTTAACTGGCGAAAATGGAGAAAGAAATAAGAATTGGGACAAGCGGATTTTCGTTTTCTGACTGGAAAGGTGTTGTGTATTCTGAAAAAATTTCTGCCAGCAGAATGCTTGAATTTTATGCAAAGCAATTAGGTTTCAATGCTGTCGAAATAAACTCCACGTATTATCAGATGCCTTCTGCAAAAAATTTTGAAACAATGGTGAAGAAAACCCCGCAGGATTTTTTATTTGTTGTCAAAGCATTTAAAGGTATGACCCATGATCCTTTCGATAATCGTCTGCAGGAAAAACCAGACAGATATCAGGTGAAACAATATTTTCTTCAATTCAAGGATGCAATAAAACCGATATTAGAAAACAACAAACTTGGCGCAGTACTCATGCAGTTTCCTGTATTTTTTTATCCGTCGAAAGATTCAATGGAATATATTTTACAGGCAAAGCAACTTTTAGAAAATGTAAAACTGGTCGTAGAATTTAGGAATATCTCATGGGCTGATGAGAAATATTTCGATTTTCTTGAGAAAAATAATGTTGCACTGTGCGCGGTCGATGAACCAAAAATTCCCCGCCTTATGCCACTATTAGATAGAGTAACTTCTTCTGTTGTATATTTGCGATGCCATGGAAGAAATCCCAACTGGTTTAATACGCCTGTTTCTGAACGGTATAATTACAATTATTCTGAACTGGAATTAAAGGAAATTGAAAGGATTGCCCGACTGATGATTCAAAAAGCTCAGGTGAGTTTTATTTTTTTCAATAACTGCCATGCAGGATATGCTGCAAAAAACGCTGTGAAGTTTGCAGAATTGCTTGATATTCCTTTAAGAAAAGAGGAATTGTTTTAACCAAAGGCAACGTCAAGAATCATCATGACCAGAAAACCCAGAATTGTTCCAGCGGTTGATACGTCAGTATTACCGTGCCTCTGCGATTCAGGAATGATTTCCTCAACAACAACAAAAATCATTGCTCCTGCCGCAAAGCCCATTGCATAAGGCAAAAAAGATTTTGCCCACAACACGCCAACTGTTCCAATGACTGCAAAAATAGGTTCAACAATTGCGGAAAGCTGACCATAGATAAAACTTTTGAATCTCGAAACCCCTTCTTTTCTTAAAGAAATTGAAACAGCAAAACCTTCTGGCAGGTTTTGAATACCGATACCCAGTGCGAGTGTTAATGCGCCTGTCATTGTAATATCAGCAAGTCCGAAGGATGTTGCACCGATTGCAACACCCACAGCCAGACCTTCAGGGATATTATGAAGAGTAATAGCAAGCACCAGAAGTGATGTGGAACTTAAAGATGTTTTGATTCCTTCGGTTTCTGATTCTGGAAAACCAAGATGGAGGTGTGGTAAAAATCTATCAGCAATTCTTAGTACAAATGAACCGAGTACAAACCCTATTCCGGCTGGAAACCAGGCAAAATACTTTAAATGGTTGGACATTTCAATTGCAGGAGCAAGAAGTGACCAGAAACTTGCTGCAATCATTACTCCAGCAGCAAAACCCATCATCAAATCAAAAAGTTTCTGGTTAAATGATCTTGCTGTAAAAACAAAGCCAGCGCCAATGGCTGTCATTGCCCAGGTGAACAAACCTGCCAAAAGAGAAACGAGTACTACAGGAAAACCCCCGAGCATTTCAACCATCAGTATCTCCAATTTTTTTATGTTAATATTTTACCATTAAAATTTTCTGAATATCTATAATTGCAAAGTTGCTAATAAACATCTTTGCTTTTATAATCTTTTGAATGGAAAAAGAATTTTATAACCTTCCTATAAAAGACGTTCTGGGTTTTCTCAGCAGATTTAACAATTTTTGTCTTCTGGAAAGTTCTCTTTGCGATGGTGAAAACTTTTGTTCAATGATAAATTGGGGCTTGATTTTAAAAAAACTGGCTTATGATGGTAGTTCATTGATGAGATACTTAAAATGGGCTGAAACAATATCACAAAAGGGTCATTTTGTAATTTGTGCTATTCCGTACGAAGCAGGACTCGCTATTGAACCTGTGTTTAATTACAAAAATAAACTACCCTTCCCTGCTATCTTTATGGTTTTTAAAAATAACGTTATTTTTGACCATACAAATGGTCGATTTTCATCAAAAATCTCGTTGATTGACAATAAACTTAACACTCAATGGAAGATGAAGGAATTATGGTTTGATACTGATTTTTTTGAATACTCGAGAAATATCAAAAAAATAAAGAACTATATTGAGCAGGGTGATACTTATCAGGTGAACTATACGATAAGAAGTAAATTTAATTTCACGGGTTCTGTATATGGAATATATCTTGACCTGCGAGAGATGCAAAAGGTGCCCTACTCTGCCTTTATCAAATTAAACGATGTTTTCATTCTGTCATTTTCGCCTGAACTTTTTTTTAAAAAAACAGGCGATTTGATAAAAACAAAGCCAATGAAGGGAACCATCCAACGGGGCAAAACTTTTGAAGATGATAAAAGAAACGAAGAAAAACTACAAAAAAGTGTAAAAGACAGAGCAGAAAATTTGATGATTGTCGATATGATGAGAAATGACCTTGGTAGAATTTGCAAATATGGTACTGTTGTGACAAACCCTTTATTTTCAATTGAGGAATATAAAACACTTTTTCAAATGACTTCCACTGTAACTGGCGTTCTTAAGAAAGGTGTATTTTTTTCTGACATTATCAGGGCAATTTTTCCCTCAGCGTCTATTACTGGAGCGCCAAAGATCAGAACAATGCAGATTATTTCTGAACTTGAAAAAAGTCCCAGAAAAATTTATACAGGAACAATTGGGATTTTGAAACCAGATGGCGATAGCACTTTTAATGTTGCTATTAGAACGATTTTAATAAAAGGTAAGAATGGAGAAATGGGAACAGGCGGTGGTATCGTTTATGATTCAAAAGCAAAAAAAGAATACCAGGAATGCCAATTGAAAGCCGCATTTTTGATATCTGGCTGCAAAAAAATACAACTCATCGAAACAATACGGTGGACTAACAATGATGGATATTACCTGCTTGACCTTCATCTTAAAAGATTAAAAAATAGCGCAGAATTTTTTCATTTTGAATTTAATATGAGGAAAATTATAAATGAACTTGAAAAAATTGTTCTATTGTTTTCACCTGATAAAACTTATCGAGTGCGATTGTTGCTTTTTCAAGATGGCGATGTTTCTATTTCTTTTCAGGAATTGAAACCTCATAGCAACACGCCACTGAAAACCACCATTTCAAAAAGAAAAATTAATCCCGGCAATGTTTTCCTTTATCACAAAACAACAATTCGAGATATTTATGACAGGGCGCACACATTTGCAATTAAGAATGATTATTTTGATATTATTTTTGAAAATATCAAAGGCGAAATTACAGAAGGTGCAATTACAAATGTCTTTATTGAGAAAAATGGAGTTCTGTACACACCGCCTGTATCTTCAGGGCTTCTGCCAGGTGTTTTAAGGCAATACCTTATTAAAAACCATTATGCGAAAGAAAAAATTATTACAAAGGAAGACCTTTTCAATGCGGACAAAATTTTTCTTGGCAACAGCGTAAGAGGTTTGATGGAAGTAACGTTTGAAGATAATTGAATTCCCTATTCCTTACCTGTAAATCACATACTGGAGTATCAAGAGATGGAAAGGAAGTAATAACCTTTATCTTTCCTTCATATTTCTTCAATGATACTTCTTCTAATTCAGAAGATATAACTAAAAAATCAGGGGCAAAATCAGCAACTTTTATATTTCTGCCTATCAGATTCAATGGATTCCCTTTAAATGTCACCTGATTCATTTTATTCTCCTTGTTTTTATAAGTTTAGATTCTTAAGAATTTCTTTTACTCCATTTATTCTATCTACATCTTTGTTTAATCTATGAAAATTTGCTTCAAAAGTAGGTTTTTGTGTTCTATAGAAAATTCCCAGTGGAATTTTTGTATCAGTATTATAATCCCATTCTTTTGCCTTCACCAGTGCTTGATTAAAATCTAATTCATTATGATTATCCATTTCATAAACACGTTCATCGTAATATTTATACATATTGTAAAAAGTCACACAAACCTGTAAAACATCAATGATAGAAAAACCCTTATGCAGGATTGCTTCTTTAAATAATTTTTTCAGCAGGTCAATCCCATGAGAAAATCCTCTTGCAACAAAACTTGCGCCGCTGGCAAGCATTAATTCAAGTGGATTAAAGGGGTGTTCTGGATTTCCATAGGGAGTAGAACGGCCCTTAAAACCCGACGGCGATGTTGGTGTAAATTGCCCTGTTGTCAGTCCATAAACACGGTTGTTATGAATAATCATCGTTATGTCAACATTCCGTTTGGCAGCAAACAATAAATGTTCCAACCCTTCACCATAAGAATCTCCATCTCCAGAAAAACAGATCACATTAAGAGATGGATTTGCAACCTTAATTGCTGTTGCAACAGGAACAACCCTTCCGTGGAGTGAATAAAAACTATTAATGTTGATATAATCAACAATTTTTGCATGACAACCAATTCCTGATACAAGTACAAAATTTTCTGCTGGCGTACCTTCTGCAATAAGTTCTTTCAGTACAATCCTTATTGCATTTAAAATAGCAAAATTACCACAGCCAATACACCAAGTATTTTTTGCATTTGTGTTAAGATTAATTTGTTCCATTGTTACAGTGCCTTTAAATTGTTTTCAAGTTCATTCACAGAAAAAGGTCTACCATCGTATTTTAGAATTTTATTGTTAACAGAATAGCCAAACTGACGAATTAAATCTGTTAATTGTCCTGTTGCATTGCATTCCACAGAAATCAAATTTCTCACTCCAATCATGGCTTTTTTAAATTGTTCTTCAGGAAATGGATGTATTACAACTGGTTGAATAACTTTAAAACCGAGTTTTTCACTCACTTCTACGCACACCGGGGTATTAGAACCCCAGCACAGTATTGCATTTTGAGAATCCAGATTTCCATATACCTTTACACATTGATAATTTTCCTGAAGGTCTTTTTTTAAAAACTCTAATTTTCTCAACCTTTTTTCTTGCATTTGCTTTGTAATCACAGGATCTTCTGTGGTAATACCATATTCATCATGTTCATAACTATTCACTTTTATCACTGCATTTTTCTCAGGAACAAAGCACAACGGTGAGATGCCATCATCTGTATTGAGATATCGTTTATAGGGTAATTGTTTATCCCATATTAAAAAATCATTACTATCAATTTTTTCAATTTCATTTAAATCAAAACTATACATGCTTTCAGCAAGAGTTTTATCTGACAACAAAATAGAAGGCATTTGATATTTCCATGCCAGACCAAGAGAAGTGGCAGCCCAGTAGTATGCCTGTTCACAATTACCTGGTGCGACAACCATTCGACTGAATTCACCATGGCCGCTGTATATTGCATAAAATAATTCTGTTTGTCCAGTATAAGTGGGTAGCCCTGTGCTTGGACCTGTCCTCTGTCCAAGAACAATTACAACAGGAATTTCTGCCATACCTGATAAACTCAACCCCTCATTCATTAAACAAAACCCACCGCCAGATGTTCCAACAGCAGATTTCTTTCCCGTGTAAGCAAATCCAAGAGCCATCATGATCACCGATATTTCATTTTCAGCGTGTATCACCTGAAGACCAAACTGTTTAGCAAGTCCTGCAAGAAAATGCAAAAGCCCGGACGACGGAGTCATCGGGTAACCAACGTAGGCATCAAGTCCTCCAGCAACAAAACCAAGACCCAGGGCTTCATTTCCTGTTAACACAGGCAGAGAATTTTGTTGAAGTTTTTCAATACTAATCAGTTCTTTTGCATACTCATAGCCCTTCTTTGCTACCTTTAGGTTTAGATCAATTTCTTTTGGTATTGTTATTTTCAAGGTTTTTTCAATAATATCCCAACTTATTCCTGTTGCTTTTCCAAAAGCGCCAAGAAGACAGGAATTTTTCATCAATTCAGGGGCATTTTCTTCTTTTAAAATTGAGTTAATTGGAATGCCTGTTCCACAGGCATCTGCATGCATTTTAATTTGCTCTGAATCATAAATATAAAAACATTTATTTTTGAGAGTTTTGCGATGTTTATCAAGAGTTTCAGCATTAAGGGCAATCAATATATCTATTTCTTCTTTGTGAGCATAAATTTTTATATCTGAAGCCCTGATAATTGAAAATGTATGTCCACCTCTAATTAAGGAAGGATAGTCCCTGTGGACAAAAATTCTATAGCCAATAGAAGACAGCATCTGGGCAATCACAATACTTGCTTTATCTATTCCATCACCCGCTTTCCCACCGATCAATATAGAAATTTCTTTCACCATATTCCGTTCTCACTCATAAAACATTTTCCATATTTTACTTCAATTCCATAGATTCTGGCTTTTTCAATTGCCTGATTTGATTCAGAACCTGGCTGCATCCATATTTGTTTTATTCCAAGATTATGACATTGTTCAATAATAGTCAAAGTAATTTCTGGTTTCACCACAGTTACTACAAGGTCAGGTAATGGCTTAATTTCTTTAAGAGATGTATAAATGTGTTGCTGCAAAATTAAGCCATTTTTGGGATTTACTCCAACAACATTGAAATTATTGGCAAGAAGGTCTTCAAATATTTTATAGCCGATTTTACTTTGATCGGACGATACACCGACAAGCGCAATTTTTTTATCCTTATAGCCCTGCATTATTTCCTCAGGTTCGTTTACCTTGGTTCTGTTTTATTTTATACTAAATCAGCATTTTTTCAAAAACAGAAATTTGTGTTAAAATAAATTAGTATGAGAAAAGATTCATACTGCAATCATAATTGGTACGAGGCCTGAAATAATAAAAACTTCGCCATTAATAAAAAAACTTCATCATTTGAAATTTCCCTTTTTAGTAATCCATACCGGTCAGCATTATTCTGAAAACATGGATGCGGTTTTCTTTACACAACTTAATCTTCCGCAGCCGGATATCAGAATCAATGTTGGTTCAGGTTCTCATGGAGAACAAACAGGTAGATGTCTTGAAGCCCTTGAGAGAATTTTAACAAAAAGACAACCTGAAGTGATTTTAGTTCAAGGAGATACCAATACTGTGCTTGCTGGTGCTCTTGCAGCATCAAAACTCAATATTAAAATTGGTCATATTGAAGCCGGGCTACGCAGTTATGACCGTTCAATGCCAGAGGAAATCAAC
Organism: bacterium; assembly: GCA_035392545.1. GTDB lineage: Bacteria > Ratteibacteria > UBA8468 > B48-G9 > DTJG01 > DTJG01. The sequence goes on along the minus strand of DAONMJ010000018.1, from coordinate 9,805 downwards.
AGGGTAATTGCAGACCATCTTTCATATTATCTTTTTGCTCCAACAAAATTAAGCAAGGATAATCTTTACAAAGAAGGTATCACAAAGAACGTTTTTGTCACCGGTAATACCATTGTAGAGGCATTGAAAGAAAATATAAAAATGGCTGAAGAGCAAATCAATGATGAAATATTTAAAAGGTTTAAAATAGAAAAAGGCAAGTTTTTTCTTATGACCTTACATCGCCAGGAAAATGTTGATAACAAACAAAAACTGGAACAAATCATTCTTGGTATCAATGACGTTGTGAAGAAATTCAACATGCCTGTTATCTTTCCGGTTCATCCAAGAACAGTAAAGAATTTTAAGAGATTCAAATTCAATAAGATTCTGGAGAAAATTACACTTACAGAACCACTTGGATATTTTGAATTTTTAAAATTGCAAAAATATGCATGTTTAATTCTCACTGATTCTGGTGGTTTACAGGAAGAGTCATGTATTCTTAGAATTCCCTGTGTTACGCTGAGAGAAAACACCGAAAGACCAGAAACCCTAAATGTTGGTAGTAACTTGCTGGCTGGATGGCAGAGAGAAAAGATACTTTCATCCGTTTGCAAAATGATCAATCTTGAAAAAAAATGGAAACATCCCTTTGGAAATGGTAAAACAAGTGACAGAATCATTAACATCATCACAAAGGAAAAAATATGAAAAAAAACATACTATCAGGCATATTTCTTTTTCTGTTTATTGCTTGTGTTCAAAAATTGCAGGCAGGTGATTTTTTTACAGAATTTTATTCTGAAGCAGTAAAGGCAAACCTTACAGGATTATCTACATCAGCAAAATTGAAGATAGGTATAAAAGAACAAAAGGTTGATTATTATCTGTATCTTTTTTATGAGTGGGCAGATACCACAGGAACTGACCTTCCTTTTGAGTACAGATACCAAGGATTAACAGCAGGCGTTGAAATACGATACTGGCTGATTGAACGAAGTCTGGCTGCTATTTTAGGTTATGGTTTTGGATTAACCGACAATGTTGATGGAAAAAATAATTTTCAATACGGTCTTATAGGTTACCATGCTTTTGAAAAAGAAAAATTGTTTAGAGATCTTTATGGCGAACTTTTATGGATTGGCAGAGCTGATGACGTCTTCATGACTCTGCGATACAGGCATGGCAAAACTTTGTATAAAACACCTGACACGCGTCTGTGGGCGTATGGAGTAATATTTCTCAATGGGTCTGGGAAGGGCAAAAACGGTACAGAGAATCGGATTGAAGCAGGTCCAGGAATTGGATATATTTTCCTGAATGGCAAAGCATCAGCAAATCTTGAACTAAAGTATGGGCACTCATACAGAGGAAACATCGTCAGGGAAAACTATTTCAATCCCTTTTTTGTTATCAGCGTTGGCTTTTGAAGACATCAACTGGTTATAAGTGTTTGAAAGTAAATCTGAATTTTTCAAAATTGTATTGTCTATTTCCAGCATTTCCTTTTCGTTCAGTGTTTTAATTAAATTGTCGAATGCCCAGATGTTTTGTTCCAGTGTTTTTATAATGATATCTTTTGCATATCTATCATCTTTGGAAAAAACGTCTTTTATCACTTCAAGAAGAAACGTTGTTTG
>DAONMJ010000018.1:4019-8173 GCA_035392545.1 bacterium | reverse complement strand
GAATGACTGCCCTTGCAGCATTTGCCCTTACAATCCACTCTTTATCATATAGCAGGTTCATTACAAAAACTAACAATTGTCGATCTTGAAACCTTGCAAGAAATTTTGGACCGAGCAATCTCAAACGAATATCTTCTGATTTTATTAAGATTTTCAGTGCTTCCTGCATTTCTGAAGATTCTTGAGCCGAACACAAGAATTTCACTTTATCAGATGCTTCAATAATTTCCTGGATTGAACCCTTTTGTACAATTTTTAAAAACTCACCACAGGAAATTTGATTTTCTGCTGCTGTAATTTCTGTTTTAAAAACAGGATGTATTCCAACTCCTTCTTTATGTTCAGTTTTATCCCATTTCAGAACCTGTTGTGACCAGGTTTTTAAAAACAAATTCAGAGCCCTGAAAGAAGCGATTCCGTTAATAATATTGACAAGAAAAAGCCTGGGAATTGCTAACAATCCAGGCACTATTCCATATACCATTGTAACAATGACTACCCTCTGTATAATTCTTATAACCATAAAACATGTTGCAATAATAATAAGTAAAAAAAGCGGTGTTCCAGGATAAAATATTGGTTCCCACTTAAAAGGAACTATATTATAACGACCGAGTAAATAGATTATTACATACCCAAAGACAACATACCCAAGGAGATTGCACGCAGAAGTTATAAAACCCTTCCTGTCTTTGATTAAATTTTCTTTTGTGGCTAAATTACCATGCCAGCCAGTATTCGCCCATTCCTGAAAGGCGATACCAACAATCCATCGTGTTTTTTGTTTTACTGCTCGTACGAAATCAAAAGGAAAATACGCCCAGTTCGAAATAAAATACTCTCTTTTACATAAAGGTCTGTACCATGGAGATTTATCATCAGCAAGAGTGAGATTAACGAAAATTGATATTAGCCCCGCATCTTTTGTTGCTCTCGCAGCACTATAGTCTTCTGTCAGTGTATCTTCGTTAAATATATTTACTCCTCTGATTGATTCCATATAATTAAAAAATCTACGGGAAAAACCTGTTCCAACCCCTGCATAAGGAACAAAACCCTGCATTCTTTCTCTTACCATTACATCTTTCATGTGGTTTTCTGAAAATTCATCCGCATAAGTCCAGTGAACCCAGTTGGAAAGTTTTGTTGGTAAAGGCAAAATTGGAAGTTGTACAGCATCAACCCTTGGAATTAAATAATTATAGAGTAAAAAAGAATATGGATGTACAAAATCTTCTGCGTCATGCATTACGATAATTTCAAAAAAAATGTTGTTTTGTATTTCATATTCTTTAGCCGCTCTATAAATATGATTCAAACAATCGGCTTTATTTGTTGGTCCTGGTCTGGAGGTAACAACCTTAACAATTCTTACATTTGTCAGTGCTAATTGGTCAACTGCATTCTGGGTTTCTGGGTCATTAGGATATGTTCCAACAAAAACAATATAATTATCATATTCAACTCTTTTTATGATATTATCAAGCATTTTATTGATGACACCGGCTTCTTTCCATGCAGGAATAAACACGGCAATCATCTGTTGTTCTCGTAGTCTCAATCGATTAAGTGTTAATCTTTGTCTCGTTTTGAACCTGAATTTTCTTATGATACGCCAGGAATAACCCCAGATATCATAAACAAAATCCTGCACACCGCTCAGAACATATATAGTGACAACAAACCATGCCAACCCAATAAATAAATCCCGCCACAAAATCACCAAATCAGTTTTTGTCAACAATACACTCATTTACGTCTTCTGGCTAACGCTTTCAGGAACAATCTGATGAAAATGAATAGTCCGGTAAGAATGGCAATAATGATTGCACCCATGATAATTTTCATTACAAGGGTATACCGATTTCTCTCTTTTTCTATATTTTCCAACACTTCCTTTTCAAACGAATTGAACGAATAAACATCCTGTGATTTGTCGATGAGAACAATATTGCCAGCAAACTGGTCATATTTCTTTCTGTCGAGAAGTACTTCATTAAAATATGCAAGATCTTTGTCGCTTGCTATTATTGAATATAAAACGGCTTTCTCATTCCACGGCGAAGCAATTGCCTGCAATATAATTTTTCCAGCGATTGACTGTTCAACAACAGGCAATTGTCTGTTAATAATTGTTTTGCCACCTGCAGGAAGAATATATAAATTTTGCGCCACAGGTGAAATTTTTTTAATTTGTTCAGTATTGGTTATTAGTATGATACTGTTTTGAGAAAAATCTTTATTAAAGTTGTCACCAAACACTACATTCCATTTTAATGGCACCCTATTGACCTGTCCTGCGCGAGCAGCAATAATGGCGGCTGTTGTCAGTTGAACCTCTGTTGGTTTTTCTGGAAGCCATATTGTTACTTGTTTGGGTGTTAGTGAATATTCCTGCCTTACATAAGGAAAATGATTAACATAAGGATATCCTTTTACAAAACCTTTTGATAATCTAATGTATGATGTATCTTCAATAAGTGTCCATGCCAGTTCCTTATGACTTTTGCCGCAATCAACACTGCCAATATGATGATATGCCTTGAATTTGATTTGCCAGGCAGGTTCTCCAAGCAACTTCAAAGGGATTGGCACAATAATTTGACCCTTATCTTTATTTTCATTGTTAAGTTGCACGCTTCCAACATAAATATCGTTTATCAAAATAGAAAGAACCGAAAGTTCTGGTTTTAATACAGCAGAATGCTTGAAATGTATCGCAAAATAAGAATCTTTGCCAATTGCAGTCATGATTGGTCTATGGATGATCAAACTTGCTTCCTTAAAGAAAGCCCCTTCAATCAAAATAGGAGATATCCCCATTTCTTCAAATGTGGCTTTCTGATAGGGTTTTCTTAACTCAGGTATGAATTTTTCAGGAACATTTGTGACCTCCATGGTATCAAAATCACACATCTCTGTCATACCTGAGATTAATGCATCAATGGCTTTCTGATAACCCTGTTTGCTTGTGCCAGAAATTGTCAATTTACTAAACTGTTTATCAATTGTCTTGCTAATGATATACCCTGTATCCACTTTATTCGTTTCCACAGCAACGATATCTTTAAATCCCGCAAAGAATATTCTGTTATTGTTAATTGGTTTATCAGTCAGTTCAACCCTTAATCTTAGCGGTGTTGCAACATTTTTCAATCCCCAGTCACCTGCAAGAACCAGAAGCGTTGCTAAATCATCTTTATAGAAGTTTTTATTCAGTGTCCATACTGAAGTCACAGGATTTACTTCAAGATTGTCAAAGTATGGGAAAGGATAAAAAGAAAGATTGAGATTTTTAACTGGTGCCCTGTTAATCACAAAAACTGACTCTGGGCTGAATCTAATCCAATTTGCAAAATTTTCGGCATCAGCGCATAATTCCTCTGTCGTATAATGTCTGGAAATGATTTTGATTTCATTGAAACCCTTTTTAACAAACTTCATAGGTATTTCAACCTTCCACTGGATAACTCCTGCTTTCTCAGAAGGAAATCTGCGACTGGCAACAGGATGTCCATTGATAAGTACGGTCATCAAGCCCCTGTTTCTCAACAGAGCATCAGAATAGGTATATACAAGCGATATATAACATGGCGAAGTGAATTGTAATTTTGGATGAAGGAAAAACCAGTAAGAGTACTCATTGTAAGGATACACAAAACTCGTTTCATCTCTGAACAAAGGCAATCTGTAAACCTTTGATTGTAAAAAAATCTTATCAATCTGATGAATCGTTGGCAAACTTGATCCTGGATAAATAATTCTTTCAGGAATGTAATAACATGTTCTGAAAAATGCTGATGGTTCAATATTTAAAATTTTTCTGAGGAGTGTTTCTGCTTCTTACCTGGTATTAAAAAAACCTGCCCTCAAAATAAGGTAGTTCTGGTTTCTCTCAATTCTTACTTCCTTAATACCCTTATCTGACAACCCATCTGCAATTTTCACTGCTTTTTCTTCTTCTCCTGCGGGTAAAGAAGAAATCTGAACAGTGTAATATTTATTATTCTTTATAAGTGCTGCAAATGCCAGATGATTGAGGGAAGAAAGCAGTAAAAATATTATGACAACAAAAAGGTATGGTAATGCTCGCAAAATTTCGTAAATACTAAATCCTTTCCATTCATCTTCACCCATAATTTGCATATGCCTCC
>DAONMJ010000018.1:0-3919 GCA_035392545.1 bacterium | reverse complement strand
TTTTTTAATTCCAATAAATTTTTGAGTGAAATCCATTAGCCCAACAAAATTGTTTTTATCTTATCCTTTATGCCAAACTTAATACTGGGTTGCAAAGTCAAAAGGTATACAAGTGACAACAATCAAAGTTAATCAGGTATCCATTCTGTATTTGATGGGATTGCTTGCCAATGACTTTATAATCACTACCTCGCGCTATCAGGTTCTCTATAGGTTAATTTGAATACTGTGTCACGCAGCCAACTTCTGAACGACTCATTGTCGCTGAACTGTTTGAACAACTGGGTATCATCTTTTAGCAGTGCAGTCATCACCCGTTCCAGCGCCTTATCGTGCTCAATACGAGCGTTTTGTTTATCAGAATTCTTGCGGGCGTTCTGGTAGGCAGTGTCTGCTGCTACGCGTGCCGGAATCTCTTCAGTGATAAGTTTTCTCACCCGATCCGCATCAGTCCAGGGAATGTTACCGAACAGATCGTTAAAGGCTTTGATAATGTTGGAAAGTCGGTCAAGTTCTGGTTCGGATTTGTACCCACAATTTCCGATGGGTATCGGTTGAATTTCAGCATCTGCATCAGGAAGCAAAATCCTTATACTCGCCTGCTTCTCCACACGATAACTTTCAATGTCGATTGCCTCCAGAATACCCTTAGAAAAATCCTTCTCCTCTGGCGCCGGCAACTTGGGTACCAGAAAGTTAAGAAAAATTGATAATTTTTCCCAATCAGCGTTGGTGTAAGGAAGGATTGAGGATAAAAAGTTATAGGTTCGCAGGAACGCTTTTGACTTACCTTTGAAGTCAACCTGACCATCCTCGTCCAGTTGCTTGATATAAGCAGCCACACAGCAATCAAGAATTGGATCAATCTGGTCGCGGACAGCGCCGCTCAAGTATAGTCGCACCAGTTCATCAACTTGTTCAGGTGTGTAAATCTGGTAACCATCAAGGTCAGCCTTAAGGTCGTGAAGTTTGTTGGGGTCTGTCTCATCAGCAAGAAGTGTTGTCTTATAATAAGGTTCAAAAGCCCTGCGAATCGTCTCAGGGTCATTGACAAAATCCAGGATAAAAGTGTCATGTTTCTGTGGATGGCTGCGATTGAGACGTGAAAGCGTCTGTACTGCCTTGACATCAGAAAGCACCTTGTCCACATACATCGTGTGCAGAAGCGGCTCATCATAACCGGTTTGAAACTTGTCGGCGCAGATCAAAAACCGGTAAGGGTCAACCTGTATCATGTCAGGAATTTGTCTTGAAGAAAAACCATTAAGAATTGCTTCAGTAACCTTCATCCCCTTATATTCATGTTCACCAGAAAATGCCACAATAGCCCGATAGGGACTCTTTCGCTCGGCAAGATATTCTTGAAACGCCTCAAAATATTGAATAGCCTGCTCAATACTGCCGGTCACCACCATGGCACGCGCCTTGCCGCCAATTTTGCCTTTGGCGATTACCTGTTCGTGGAAATGGTCCACCATGATTTCGGCTTTAAGCCGGATGGCGTACTCGTGATTCTCAACAAAACGCCGCAGTTTCTTCTGTGCTTTCTTGACGTCAAACTCTGGATCATCCTCAATGGTTTTGACAAGTTTATAATAACTTTTAACCGGTGTATAGTTTGCCAGCACATCCAGTATGAACCCCTCCTGAATGGCTTGTTTCATGGTGTAACTATGAAACGGTCGGTGTTTAACCTTGCAGTCAGGTTGCGGATCAGCCTCGCCAAACATTTCCAGAGTTTTGTTCTTGGGTGTAGCGGTAAAAGCAAAATAACTGGCGTTCGGCAATAGTTTCCTGCTTTCCATAAGACGGTTAATCTGGTCTTCAAAGGTCTCCTCCTCTTCCTGTGAACTTACCCCTGACAATGCCATGCTCATTTTGGCTGAGGTGCGGCTTCCCTGACTGGAATGCGCCTCGTCAATGATAATGGCAAAACGCCTGCCACTATGCTCACTGCCGATTTCGTCAAGAATGAACGGGAACTTCTGAAGCGTCGTGATGACAATCTTTTTACCGCTCTGGACGAAGCGCCGGAGGTCGCCTGAATCCTCGGCGTGTCCCACAGTTGAACTTACCTGGGCAAACTGTTTAACTGTGTTCTGAATCTGCTGGTCCAGAATACGACGATCTGTAACAACAATAATGGAATCAAAAACAGGTCTTCCTTCTCTTTCAAGACCGACTAACTGATGGGCAAGCCAGGCGATGGAGTTGGACTTACCGCTTCCAGCAGAATGCTGAATGAGATAGCGCCTGCCCACACCACGCGTCGCTGCATCCGCCAAAAGTTTTCGCACCACGTCCAGTTGGTGATAACGGGGGAAAATCTGCCGCCGCCGTTTCCTACCGGTCTTAGGGTCCTTCTCCTCAACCAATAAAGCATAATTTTCAAGAATGTTGGTCAAACTTTCGCAGGTCAGTATCTCCCGCCATAGGTAATCGGTCTTGAGACCCTGCGGATTGGGAGGATTTCCCGCTCCATCATTCCATCCCTTATTAAAGGGCAGAAACCATGACGTCTTACCCTGAAGATGGGTGCAGAACCACACCTCGCTATCGTCCACAGCAAAATGCGCCACACACCGTCCCAATTCAAATATTTTTTCGGCTGGGTTACGGTCGCGTTTATACTGTTCAATGGCATCGTGCACTGTTTGTTTGGTCAGCCGGTTTTTGAGTTCAAATGTAATAATTGGCAATCCATTGATGAATAGCACAATATCCAGTGCTCGCTGCGTCTCATCCCGGCTATAGCGGAGCTGGCGAGTGACAGTAAAACGGTTCTGCTCATAAAGCGCCCGGGCTTCCTCGTTTCCAGGTGAAGGCGTGCCGTAAAAAAGTTGTATGCGATAAGGACCGTGCTGAATTCCATTTCGTAAGACATCCACCACCCCTCGCTTGCTCACCTCACCCTGTAGCCGCGCCAGAAACTTGCGGCGGGTGGGACTGTCGTTATAAAGGTCAAGTTCCTCAGCAACCTTCGGCTGGGTGGCGCGCAAAAACGCTGTCAGATGAACCAGGTCCACACAATACTCCCGATCGTAATCAACCGGTTCACCAGGAAGCCAGCCAGAGCCGCCATATGATGTTGCTGTGTCAGCCACTATCGGTGTCGAACCAGCATGTCTGGGAATGCAATCATTACCAGTTAGCGCCCTGCAGATTAATGTCTCAAGCCCGGATTCACTGATATCTGTATGTTTCATGATTCATTTTCCTCTTCAACAAAACCTTCTCTGTCAGTATCCCGATCTGTGGCATCATCTTCGATTATTTCTTCTTCAATCAACTCTGGTTCTTCAGGCGGTTCTTCTGGCAATTGCCCTGCAACTTCGCGCACATCAACCTTTCCAGTCACCACATCCGCGATCAGCCGCTCGCGGTATTCGCGCAAAAGTTCAATTTCGCGCCAGGTGGCGGAAATGGCGGCATCAATCCTGGCGGTCTGGGCATCGAGATAGGCTACGATGGCGGTTTGTTCGGGGAGTGGGGGAACGACTAAGAAACGCTTGTAAGCATCTTGACGGTCTAGACCTGGTACGGCTGAGTCTTTAGATACTTCATCAAGACGCAACCACCCAAGGGCAAAGAAGAGCCACCGTAAATGGGCAGATGTGAATCTGCCATCTACAAAGAAAGTTGTATCGATCGCGAAAATCGGGGCATCGGAATACTGCACTTTTCCGAAAGACCCTTTTCGTCCAATGACGATACAGGGTGCCTGCGCGTTGGGTACTGAGTGGAATCCTACACGCCCATTCGAACCGTAAACTGGTACCGACCCATCCTTTCGAGACGCATTGGGCAGCGCATCTCCATAAACAAAGCGACAGATATTCTTCAGCCGCCGCACCTCCCAATGCTCTGGCACCTTGCCCAGCCACGGCACGCCGGAGTCCTTGTAGGCGGGATAGGGTTT
>DAONMJ010000017.1:0-22643 GCA_035392545.1 bacterium | reverse complement strand
TTTCTCATTCAACAGGGACAGAATTAAACTCTTTCTCGTTGTATTCTGTTCAACTCTTTTCTTGATGCAAGCTATTGAGTACATATTCAAAAAAGACGCACAAAACCAGTTACTCTGGCTCATGATAATCTTTCTTGTTGAAAATTTCCTGACATGCGGTGTTTATGGTTCTCTGAAAAATGTTCTGGATGGGACAACCCTGACAGTAAGAACGTTTTTAATGAACTGTTTGAGGTTTTTCACCCGTTTTCTTTTGATAAAACTATTGTTTGTGATTTTTATCGCTTTAATCACAGGATTACTTATGCTTGTTGCTCAAGCCACAGGTAGACTTTCTATTCCTGCGGCTGCAGGCATTGTGTTATTGTGGCTGGTATGGCTTGCTTTTCCATCCTATTATTTCGTTCTCTCGCTTTTTTCTCCGATAGTGATGTTCAGCCAGGACAGTCCGATTCTTGAATCAATCAAAACAAGTATCTTTTTCAGCAAAAAGGTTCTTGACAAAATTATTATCATTTCTTTCCTGTATTTTTGCTCGGTGTTATTTCTTGTTTATTTGCCAGAAAAAATGTATAATTTATCATCTTCTGTATGGCTTGTTCTGAAAGGGATTTTTGTCAGTGTTTTAGAAATTGGCTTCATAAACAGTTTTCTTTTGCTTTACGAAAAGGAGATGCCACATGAAAGAAATGTTTGAAATTCGCTGGCATGGGCGTGGCGGACAGGGTGCAAAAACTGCAGCACTTCTTTTCGGAGATGCTGCCTGTTCCACAGGCAAATACATCCAGGCCTTTCCTGAATATGGCCCCGAAAGAATGGGTGCTCCTGTTGTGTCCTTCAACAGAATCAGTTCAAGCCCTATCAGAACTCACGGTCCTATTTTGAACCCTGATGTAGTAGTTGTGCTTGATGTATCACTTGTTGACCAGGTAGATGTAATATCAGGTCTGGAGCCTGAAAAAGGTATTATACTTCTTAATTCTTCAAAAGAACCATCAGAATTTGCCGAAAGTTTAAAATTTAAGGGTCGTATCTGTACAGTGGATGCATCCAGAATATCCATTGAAACAATTGGCAGAGAAATTCCGAATACTCCAATGATGGGCGCTCTTATCAAGGTCACCGGAATGCTTGACATCAAAGAAGTTATTGAAGACATTAAACACAAACTTGAGGCAAAGTTCAGGAACAGACCAGAAATTATTGAAGGAAATATCAAGGCAATTGAAATGGCATATAACCAGGTGAAAATATCAAACTGATGGAGGTGACTGGTGGAAGAAAAAAAATTATCCTGGAAGCAACTACCAGAAGGTGATGTTCTGGAAGCAGGTACATCGAAAAAATTTAAAACGGGTAACTGGAGAAGCGTAAGACCGGTTCATATTCCAGAAAAGTGTATTCACTGTCTTATTTGCTGGGTTTATTGCCCGGATTCTGCTATCAAAACAAAGGATGGAAAGTTTTTTGAATTTGACTACGATTATTGCAAGGGTTGTGGGATTTGCGCGCACGAATGTCCAAAAGACGCAATATCAATGGAGCCAGAGAAAAAATGAAAAAAATAAAATTATTGATCTGGGCGGGTGTCATTTTGATTCTCTCAGGATGGGTTGCATTTATTGGCGAATACGCATATTCAAAAAAGAAAATGGCAGAACTTCAAACGCGTATTGAACAGTTGGATTCCCAGATTCAAGCCATTGGTGGTATTTCAAAGAATCTTGACCAGACCATTGCTGAAGTTGACAGGATGATTGCTGAATTTGAAAAACTTAAAACAAACCTTCAACAGACCCGTGACAAAATTGAAAAGGTTAGCAAGACGGATTGATCTATAATTTTTTTCTAATTTCATTAATAGCCACTGCTCCATCGCTGACCGCAGATACAATTTGTTTCAAAGAACCAGACCGAATATCTCCACAGACATAAATCCCGTTCATTGAACTCTGAAGAGTGCTATCTGTTTTTATGTAACCCGATTGGTCCAGTGTCACTTCTGGAGGGAGGAATTCAAAAGAGGGCTTGAATCCGGCAAATATAAAAACCCCATCCGTTTCAACCGTTGTTATTCCTTTTTCAGTTTGTACTACAATACCTTTGACAACACCTTCGCCTGCAATTTCAAGGGGAACCCCGTTAATAATATTCACGCCTTCCACGTTCTGGGATTGACCTGTGGGTTTTCTAATCCATGTCACAGATGCAAGACCCTTAAGATAGTTAATGTCCGTGATAACATGTTTCCCTTCACCAATAACAGCAACTCTTTTGTTTCTGAAAAAAGCCCCATCGCAGATAGCGCAATATGATACACCTCTGCCAACAAATGTGTCTTCTCCTTTAATCCCAAGTTTCTTGGGAACAGACCCAGAAGCAACAATAATATATCTGGCTTCATAATACTCATTACCAGAAAAAACCCTGAAATGTTCTTGAACTTTTTCTATCCTGTCAACATTTTGAAAAACGAAGTTTACCTTCAGTGCTGTTGCCTGTCTATAAAATCTTTCTGCAAGATCAGGTCCTGGGATACCATCTGGAAATCCTGGATAATTTTCGATTTTTTCAATCCATACCAGTTTCCCCCCAGGATACATTTTTTCAATAACCATAAAAGACATATTTGCCCTTGCAGCGTAAATACCCGCAGAAATACCCGCCGGCCCAGCCCCAATAACAATCACATCCATACTCGCCCCCGGGAAAGAAGATAAAAAGCAAAAAGAAGTAAGACACTACCAGCAACAATTCTTATTTTTCTGGCATGAACTATCATAAATTTCTGAAATTTTTTCATCTGTGAAAAAAATACAGCAAAAATAATCAGTGGTACAGATAAACCAAGAGAATATACAAATAAAAGCAGTATACCTTTTGCTACTGTTTCCTGTGTGGCAGCCATCGTGAGTATCGCACCGAGTATCGGTCCCACGCATGGAGTCCAAGAAATCCCGAGTACAACGCCAAAAATTATCGCGTTCAAACCTACAGGTTTTTTCCTGAATTCAGGAGAAAAACCTTTGTGAAATGAAAAAATATGTGTCAATTCAAGGGTTTCAAGAGCAAAAACAAGCATAATAATTCCTGCCAGTAACTTAAAAAAACTCATATGAGACGCAAGGAACCTGCCAATGCCTGTAGCAGAAGCCCCAAGAGTAACAAAAACAATGGTAAAACCACAGCACATAAGTATGACAGACCGTATAAGGTGTCCTTTACTCTTTTCAGGTTCGTACACTGAAGAACCAAGAATGAAAGAGAAATATGCCGGAATAAGCGGCAACACACAGGGAGAAAAAAAAGAAATAATTCCGGCAAGAAAACTTACTCCGACCCAGGCATACCATGAAACGTTTATGTTTCCGATGAGTTCAGCCATAGAATCTCACAAAACATTGCTGGAAAAATTGTGAAATATCCTTACATAAATTGTCAAGTTCTTCTTTTGAGAACAGTTCTCCACCATCAAAACCTTTTTTTACACCCATCGGTCTATACTGTTGAAGAACATACTTTTTGGCTCCATTTAAATATTTTGCGATTCCCCTGATATCTTCTGATGAGTGCAAACTACGAACAATTGTTGTTCTGAATTCATAATCAATACCTGAATTCATCAAAACTTTTGTTGATTGAACTATTTTTTCAAGCATCCCATCAGTAATGTTTATGCCACACGCTTTTGAATAGGCATCTGTGTTTAATGCATTTTTTACATCCATTGCAACACAATCGATCATCCCTGTATCTATCAATGTGTTCAGTTGTTCCGGGAAAGTCCCATTGGTATCAATCTTGATACCCAAACCCATTGTCTTCACCTCTTTGACAAGATCAAAAAGAAAATCTGACACAAAAGGTTCTCCTCCCGTAATGACAATGCCATCAAGAAAATCCCTGTTTTCTTTAAGATAATTTTTAATAGTTTGCCAGTCAATATCTTCAAGGTCATCGTAACGCTCTACAAGTTCCTGATTCTGACAGAAAGGACATCGCATATTGCATTGTGGTAGAAAAATCACTGAGGAAACCTTTGAGTCCCAGTCACAAAAAGAGTTTTTAACCCAGCCCTTGATTGAGTATTTCATTTGAGAAGAGGCCTAAAATTTTTCTTCTTTGTATATAATCCGAAGCCTGTAAAATATCTGTGAGGAAACATTCCTGGGAACCTTACAACACCTGTGTTTGTAATATGTTCTGGACAGCGAAACCGTTTTTTCCATCGTATGAAAAAAAGCCAGACAATTCCTGCATAATGAAAGATGTTCTTCAAGCTCATCAATAAGCATCTGGTCCAGTTCCCTGTCAAGATACAAAGAAATCAATTCACAATATTTTTTACATTTCATACCCGTATTCCCTGTCCCGCATGTAACTGGAAATATTGAGAGAGTTTATCCCTTAAAAACATCCTGCTTCTATGAATTCTTGACTTAACCGCAGGCACAGACAAATCAAGCATTTTGCTGATTTCTTCTATGGAAAAACCTTCAATATCGTGGAGAACAAAAATTGTCTTGTATTTACCGGGAAGAGAATCAACTGATTTTTCAAGCAGCACCTTAAGTTCCTCATTTTTCAAATGAGCCCTGGGGTCGTTTGACCAGTCAGGCACATCAGTGAAATATCGTTGTTCAGAATCTTCCCTGTCTGATTCAAATCGGACAAGTGGGATTTTTTTCTTTCTCATTTTCATAAAAGCATTGTTTGTGGCAATTCTGTACAGCCAGGTTGAAAAGGCAGATTTGCCTTCAAACTTTGGGAGTGCATAGTATGCATTGATGAAGGTCTCCTGTAAAAGGTCAGCAGCATCCTCTTTGTTGCCAAGGAGTTTTAGACCAAGGTTATAAATCCGCGCCTGATTCCTTTTCACCAGTTCTTCAAACGCAGCATGGTCTTTATTTTTTGCCCTTTCAATCAGTTCATTTTCTTTGAGTACTGCCAATGCTTTTGATTTCTGTTCCATGGTTTTATTATACCAGATTACCACAAATCAAAACAATGTTATCTTCCGAAAACAACAGCAAGTCCTGCCATTAGAAGTATCACTGAAAATATTTTTCTCAATTTTCGAGTGGGTGTTTTCATACTGAGTTTTGCGCCCGCAACAGCAGTGAAAACAGCCACAATTCCTGTTACTGTCCCTGTTTGAACATCCACAAGGTTGTGATAAAAATAGCCTATCACACCTGAGAGGGAATTAAATATCACAACCGACAGTGTTGTGCCAATGCAAATATTCATAGGTACACCACAACATAAATGTAACAGTGGCACCAGAACAATGGCACCACCCACTCCTCCCATACCTGAGATAACTCCACCGGTCAATCCGATCAATGTCAATTTAACCGGTGAAAAGTTCATATTCGCGGGGCAACTTTCCACCTCATTCTTTCTATCCCGCCACATGTTAAAAGAAAGAAACATTGTTAAACATATAAAGAAAATTTTCACTGCAATATCCGGAAGTCGTGCAGTAATTGCGCTTCCGATTTGCGCACCGATAATTCCAGAAACGACTAAATAGATTGACATCTTAAAATCTATCTGCCTGCCCCTGGCATGGGCAAAAAAAGCAGAAACAGACGAAATAAATATTACGAGCAAACTTGTTCCAATTGCCTTTTTTATTGAGAAACCAAACAGAAAATAGAACACTGGTACATAAATAGTACCGCCACCCATACCTGTTAAACCGCAGATAAAACCTGCGATTAAACCGGTTAACAAAGATTCAATGGTATGAACTGGTGTCATCAGAATCAATATTTAATTGGTTCGCGCCATAAAAACAATTCAAGAGAATTATTGTCAACAGGACACGGTCCTGTGGGGGTAACCCATGTATGATTTGGCCATGTACCACAGTCAAATTTCATCCCCTGACGTGCAAGTTCGACCACGCAGGCATTGTAAAGTTTGTGATATCCTTCATATGTCTGGCAACCGTCTGATGTGCGACCACATTTTTCACATACCAGTTTCGGCACAAGTCCAACTCCGTATTTTGTAAAATAACCAGCAAATTTCACCTTTCCGCCGCAGTTAATACAGGTGTACCCTTCAAATTTTGTAAAGTTCATCTTAACGAATTTTGCGGTTTTAACATTGTTTCCAAATTCATCCTTATAGGCAACAGGAAGAATAATAATCTTTGGAAGTGTAAAGTTGTGTCGCTCAATCTTTTCATAAAACTTTAGCAATCCGTCCCTTACACGTGGCGCAAATTTTGCCTGGTCTATTTCCTGTCCCATGCGAACAGATGAACTCATAACCACAAGAATGCTGGCAGCTGCTACAAATCCATTGATACTACCGAATATGCCTCCAAAAATTCTATCAATGGCTGGCTTGATTTCAACCTTTTTTCTTAATGCCTCAAGTAATAAAATAAAGGTCAATGCAAAAACAATACTTGAAAGGATGAAAAAAATAAGTTCAACAGGTGTACCTGTGATACCAAACTTTGCAAAAAGTTTAACGGGCGCCGCATAAACAAATGAACCAATAAAAATACCGAAAATAATACCACAAATATCAATTACTGTGCCGAGGAATCCCCTGCCTGCTCCTCCGAGGATTCCACCCAGAAAAAACATTATTACTATGAGATCCAGTCCACCAAACATAAAATTATGATAACATTTTTGTCGGAAGGAAGAAACTATCTGGACATTGCATTAAGGTTGTGTTTTTTTGAAATTATCTATTTTTTTAAAATCTGTTCTCTGGTATTCCAGTCGGATCTGTTCACGACGCTGTTTCAGCGTTTGATAATCCATGTTATCTTTCAATTTTTCTTCTATCCTGTTTCGTAATTGTGTCTGAAGAACTTTTATCTGTTCTGCCAGTTGTTTGAGTTCTTGATCTTGCTGAATCACAGTTCTTTCAATGTCAAACATTTTCTTCTGTATTTCAAGCAATTCTTTTACTTTGCCTGCAAGTGCAGGGTTATCTCCAGGCGCCTGACCGGGTTCGTTCATCCGGATAACAGGCATGTCCCTGCCATAAACCAGTGTTCCTGCAAATGTTACTGCAAGTAATATAACGACTACTTTTTTCATTTTTCCTCCAATAATAATTTATAACCATACCACCGTATTGTCAATTTTTAGACATGGTAATAACAAGAAATGGTTTATCCATGGGCTTGATTTTCTCAAAAAATCCAGTATAATTCAATCCATCATGAAGAAACATCTTTTTATTTTTGACCTTGACGGCACATTAATGGACGCTTATCAAGCAATATGGGAGACATTATTGTATACTCTCTCATCGCTTGGGTATCCGCCTGTGGATTTTGAAACAGCAAAGAGAGCTGTCGGACATGGTGATAAGCATTACATACCTGTCTTTTTCAAACCAGAGGATGTGGAAAAAGCAAGAAAAATTTACAGAGAATATCATCTGAAATCTTTGAATGGAAAGGTGCGTCTGATGCCAGGAGCAAAACAACTTCTTGAAAAACTGAAAAACTCTAACAGGTTTATTGCTGTGGCTTCAAATAGACCCTCTGAATCAGGTATGTTGATCATCAAAAATCTTGGAATAGAAAGTTTTTTCAATTACACAGTGTTCGGAGACCAGGTTGCCAATCAGAAACCAGATCCTGAAATGCTTATTAAAGTATTGGAATTTTTCGGTCTTGAGAAAGAAAAAGCAGTATTTATCGGAGACATGGACATTGATGCTGTCACAGGTAAAAAGGCGGGCATTGATACATTGATCGTAAGTACAGGTTCTTCAACGATTGACCAGATTATGGTAAGTAATCCTTCAAAAATATGCAATAATCTTTTTGAAATCATTGACATGCTTGATAAGGGATTATTTTGAAAAGAGGCCAGGACCGGATTTGAACCGGTGAATAACGGTTTTGCAGACCGTCGCCTTGCCGCTTGGCTACCTGGCCGTCTTAGAATTATACTCATTTTTCACCAGCAGGTCAATAAAAAATTGACATTAACTACAGGAATACATACAATTGATACTACAAAAACCAACAGGAGGAACGCATGAAAAAATTTATCATGCTCTTGCTTGTATGCCTTGTAAGTATTTGTGCGGGAGAGCAAGAAAAAAGTAAGGTTATTGCAAAAATTGGAGGAAAAACTCTCACTTTGAAGGAATTTCAGGAGAATCTTGACCAGATGAAAAGCAGATTTGCCAGTTTGAATTATGACATGAAAAAAAGGATTCTTGACCAGTTCGTGAGAGAAAAACTTTTTACGACTGCTGCAAAAGATGCAGGAATTAATCTCACCCCTGAACAGGAAAAATACATTGAGAGAGCAAAAACAATGTATCTGATTAACAATTACGTTTCCAACATATTGCGTGAAAATCCAGTTACAGAAACAGACATAAAACAAACATATCAAAAAAATCCCCAGGCATACGAAACGCCTGAACGAAGAAAACTGAGGCATATTATTGTTCAGGACCAACAGCAGGCAAAACAAATTCTGAATCAATTGAAGGAAGGCGCTGATTTCGGAGAACTTGCAAGTCAGAACAATATAGATGCAACAAAACAAAGGGGCGGAGACCTCGGCTGGGCACAAAAAGGCATATTTGTGAAAGAATTTGAAAATGTAGCTTTCTCGTTGAAAAAGGGAGAAACCAGCGACATTGTAAAAACCCAGTTTGGATATCACATTATCAGGGTTGATGATATTGAAGAACCAAAACAAAAAACATTTAATGAAGTTCATCAGGAAATCAAAAGAAAACTTGAAGAACAAAAAATACTTCAGATTGAAGAACAGTTGAAAAAGAAATATAAGGTTCAGGTTGATTACTCAGTACTGGAAGATGCTGAAAAAAATAAATAGATATACTGTTTTTTTCTAAAATTGTCAGCATCACATCTAAATGATTCCTTTTGTATTCTTTTTCAAGGGTTTTGCAAGTTTATGTGCTCAGTCATTACTTCTGAGAGAGTTCTACATTGTTCTTCATGGAAATGAGTTGTCCTTTGGAATTATGCTCTCAATATGGGTGATTGCTGGGGCAGCAGGCAGTTTTTTCGCAGCAAAAAATCCTGTAAGAAATCCCACCCTTACTTTTTATCTTCTTACCGTTTTTGAAGGATTCTGGTTATTTTTAAGTTTGACTTTAATAAGATTATGCAGAACTGTATTCAACCTTTTCCCGGGAGAAATGCTTAATATTACACAGCTCATTGTTTTAACATTGATTACTGCTGGCATATTTAATTTTTCCCAGGGAATGAGATTTGTCATTGGTGGAAGTGTATTTCGTAAAAACACTGCTGATGAAAAAATTACTGGATTAATGTACGGTTTTGAAGCAGCCGGTGCCTTAACAGGTGGATTTTTTTTCGCGTTTCTACTCCAAAGACATACAAATCCATTTCAAACATCCGCCATCATTATACTTTTAAGCATGCTTTCATGTCTCCCCCTCTTTTCATCTTTTATTAAGAAAACTGCTAAAATCTTTATGACTATTCCTTACTTCATCATACTTTTTCTTTTTGTATATCCTGGTGATTTTTATTCAACATTGAATACCATAACTTTGATGAAACAGTGGAATATCAAAAATCCTCCTGTATTTTATAAAAATACACATTATGGAAACATTACTGTCATTGAAAACAATAAAGAGCTGTCCTTTATGATGGATGGAAACTTATTGTTCACAACGCCTTACCCGGATATTGAATGGATTGAAAGCACTGCTCACTTCCCTTTACTTTATGCAAAAAAAACAACACAGATCCTTGTTATTGGAGCCGGAATGAAAGGAATTATTCCTGAAATTCTCAAATATCATCCAGAAACAATTGATTGCGTTGAAATCAACCCGGAACTGGTCAATGTCATCAAACATTTTTCTTCATCGTATTTTCCTGGATACGAAAGTGGTAAGGTCAATATTATGCAAGACGATGCTATCAGTTTTTTCAAAAAAACAAAAAAACACTGGGACGTCATTATTCATGACGCAGGGCTTCCTTTCTCATTAAAAATCGCAAATTTTTATACGAAAGAATTCTACAACCTTGTAAAAACCCATCTTTCGCAGGATGGAATTTTTTATACCTTGCTTCCGGGTTCTCCTGAATATATGTCCGAACCACTTGCAGACGTTCACAACATCACGTACGCAACTTTGAAAAATGTTTTTCCATCGGTTCACGTAATTCCTGGATATTTCACCGGTTATTGCGCTGCGGTGAACTCTAACATGCCTGAATTTTCGTCTTCCTTCATTATTTCCCAGTCAAAAAAGAAACAAATTCAAACAGGTTTGGTTACTGATTTTTATGTTTCTGATAGGTTAGATACAGGAAAAAGACATCATTTCCTTGAAATGATAAGCACTGACAAGATATTGATTAACACTCAATTGAAACCCATTATTATAATACCCGCTATTAAGTACTGGATTTCAATGTCAGAAAGTGGCAAAAAATCCTGTGATATGAATCATTATGTCACCATAAGCATTGTATTACTAACCATTTTTCTTGTCTGCACGATTATATATGTTGTAAAAACACCAACAAAAACCAGGATACTTGAATTGACAATGTTTTCAACAGGTTTGCTATCAATTGCATGGGAACTCATTTACCTTTTTCTGTTCCAGATTAATTTTGGTTCAGTATATTTTTATTTAAGCATACTCACAGGAGTTTTTATGGGTGGTATGGCTGCGGGAAGTATAATTTTTCCAACTTACGTAAAAAAAATGAAAAATTTTTCAAAAAATCTTTTCATATGGCAGGTCATACAGGCAGTTTTTGCTATTTTAAGTATTTGCCTTGCCATTTTACTCACAAAAATATATCTACCTGGAATTGTTCTTTTCATTGTGATGGCTACTGCGGGATTTTTTGCTGGATGGGAATTTCCTTTAATTAACAGTCTTTATCTGACAGATGATAAAACTCTTACGGATTCCATAGGCAGGTTCTATACCATAGACCTTATCGGTGCAACCACAGGCAGTTTACTTACTGCAACAGTCCTTGTCCCAATTTTTGGTATTACAATAACCTGCACAATATTTCTGGCAATCAAAATTATTATGGCTGTTGCTGTAATGAAAGTATTGCTGAAAATTTCTTAAAAATATGGATTTATATCAATGGAATAATTGTGTATCCTGTATTTTTCAAGCACATTCTTGAGAATTTCAAAAGCATTATTTCTTTCTGTAATTTTCCATAAAAATACTGTTTTTTTCATCTTTTCAGACACCTCATAAATTTCACCAGATTTTTTCAGTTTCTCAAATATCTCATCTTTGTTTTTCTTCCAATGTTTCCCAGAAACGCCAATCTCAATGAAATCTCCATAAGGCGGAAACATAAGACTGTTTCTTATCGCCAGCTCACGGCTGTAGAAACTTTCATGGCTATTGTTAACAACATCTGTGTAAAGTTCAAGTCCTGGATTTCTGGTTTGAATAATGATCATATGCTGCGGCTCCATCATTCTTTTTATTTTTTCAACAAGCAGGAAAAACTTTTCTTCACTTCTGAAAGCGCTTCTTGCCGCAATCATATCAGCATCAGTAAAAATCAAAAGAGATGGTGAAATGTCATGTACATGGGAAACAAGATGCTGTGTGCCTATAATGATTTGCCGATTCATATCTATTGTATCACCGTCATCCTGAACACCCACGTCAAAATCCGGATACATTGTTTTCAACATTTTTGCTATTTTTTGAATTCCTAAACGTCTCATACTGAGTGTTGCTTTTTTACATACGAAACATTTCTTTGAAATGGGGAAAATTTTTTTACACTTTGTGCAGAAAGTAAAATTCTCGTTCACAGCACATACAGGACTTCCACACTCCTGACACAGTACACTTGCGCCACAACTTTTACAGATTACCAATCTTGCATATCCTTTGAGATTATGAATGATAACAACCTTTCCTTTTTCAAGCACACTTTTTTCAAGAAAATGTTTTGCCGTATCTGTAAGAATATCTGTATGTTTTTTACCCTGCATTCTACTGATTACAACTCTTGGAAAATTTCGTTGCTGTGCTTCAATCAAAACTGCTTTTTTGGTTTTCAGGAGAAATATATCTGTAACATCTGGTTGAAATACAGTAAAAACCACAGGAATACCAAGCAATTGAGAAATTTTCGTTGCAACTTCTCTTGATGTATAACGAGGTGTCTGATTTTCTTTGTGACCATATTCGGATGGTTCATCCACAATAAGAATTTCGAGGTCAGAAACAGGAGTAAAAAGTGCAAGACGAGTCCCGATAATGATGAGGTTTTTTTCATTCAACATCCTGTGCCAGAGAAACACTTTTTCTGTTTTACTGGATTCCCCTGTAAAAAATATGACCCTGTCTCCAAAGATATTTTTCAATGTATCCGCATGCTTTTTTGCGTCAAAGTAATTACTGATCACGAATGCACATGATCCCTGAATTTTTGTTGGAAGTGCTTGAAAAAATTTAATTTTTTCTTCCATTCTGTTGAATTGGCAAACAAAAAATTTTCTCCCTGTTTTGTTAATATCTTCAAAAATTCTGTCTGCTATCTCATTGTTAAAATCAGGTGTCTTTGTACCAGATACTGACTTAATTTCTGTATCTATCTTTTTTAGACTCAAATTCTTACTCATCATCGCCAGCACCGAACCAACTGAACAAAAATACATATGTGCAATTTCAAAAGCGAGATTCAAAAGATGCTGTGGAAGCAATGGATATTCGTCATACACCTTGAAAATTTTTTTATATTGATAGGGACCTTCTACCCCTGGACCAATGACCCAGCCAAGCATTTTTCTTTTTCCAAAAGGGACAAGAACCCTTTGCCCTGGTTTCAACAAAATGTCTGTTTTATAAGTAAAATTTGTTCTGGCTGGAATATCAATCGCAATGGAAACAAGTTGCTGATTGTTCATAATTCAGAACAATAATGCTTCTGTAAAAATATCCTGAAAAGATGGATAAAGAGATAATTCAACAGTTTTTGTTATTCCTGCAATGTACTCAATGTCTTTTCTTAAATCAGCATTACATAGAAAAAGCAGAGTGGACGCAAGAGATGTATTACCTGAAGGGACAATTGTTTCTGCACGGAAATCAGGAAGCATCTTCAAGTTTTTTATATTTTCAATGTTAACAAAATTACCAAGCGCACCCGCAAGATATACGTGTTCAATATCATCAATTTTTACATTTCTTATCGCCATCAAAATTTCAACGCCAGTTCTGATTGCTGCTTTCGCTGCCTGAAATTCTCTGACATCCTTCTGTGTGAGATAAATAGATTGATTATCATGTTCAAGATTGAATAACTGATTTCCATCCCGAGATTTCAGCAGTTCTGCCAGTTGCGATGACGAATTTTCGTCAAATCTGCCTGTTTCATCAATAATCCCCTGCTGCCTCAATACAGTAATCAAATCCACAAGTCCAGACCCACATATTCCTTTTAAGCTGTTTCCCCCGATAATCTGCCAATGAAGTTTTCCATCAGAAAACCAGCATTTTTCAATAGCACCTGTTTGCGCCCGCATCCCGAATGTAATCCTGCCTCCTTCAAAAGCAGGTCCTGCAGCAGTTGACGCCGCGATAATGCCGTCTTTATTACCAATAACAATTTCTCCGTTTGTTCCAATATCAATACCCACTTGAATTTTTTCTGATTTATGAATGCCTGTCGCAAGAATTAAACCAGTCGTATCGCCTCCAACAAATCCTCCAAGTATAGGGAAAACAAACAATTTACCTTCAGGATTCATATGCAACCCGCTTGTGTATGCAGGAAATTCAACAGGACCTTTCATGACAGGATTAAAAGGAATTCTACTCAATGTTTTCAGGGGCAGGTTCAAGAAAATATGTTCCATCACAGTATTGCCTGACAATACAAATTGATATATGTGTTGCCTCTTAATACCTGCTGTTTTTACTGCCTCATCAATCATTTTGTTGATTTCATCAACGACAACCCTGCAGAGAGTATTCAATCCTGATTCTTTAAGGCTAAAATCTATCCTGCTAATTACATCATCTCCGAATTTTATCTGGGGATTTGGTCTGACAACAGTAATAATCTCCCTGCAATTAACAAGGTCAAAAACAGTCAGCACCATTGTGGTGGTACCCAGGTCAAAACCAATGCCATAAATTTGATCTGTCGTATCGCCTTTTTCAATTGATATAATGTTTCCATTACAAAAAACCAGTGTAAAATCATTTCCTTCATACAATGACGGATCTCTGAGTAACAAGGGTGAGACCTGCTCAATACCCATCCCAAGAAACATTGCCATCTGCTCCTGCAATGAAACTGGGTTATCAAGGGTAATTTGTGGAAGTACGATGTGCTTTTTTGTAATTTGAGGATTTCTCGGCATATCACACAGAACCTTTGTTGTAAGAATCTTGTGATATGAGGAACTTTTTCCTTCGATCAAGATTTTACAACGATGATAAATTCTTGACTGACAGGCAAGTCGCCATCCAGATTTTACCTTGCCGCCGAGAAGTTTCTTTTCTGTTTCTGTTGGAGTTGATGCGCCTTCAAGAACAATTACCCCGCACTTTCCGCATATACCCTTTCCACCGCATGGAAGTTCAAACGGAATTCCCGAACGTTCTATTGCAGAAATAATCTTGCTTCCTTCAGGGACATCAACCTCGATCATTCCTGGTTCAAAAACCACTCTGATATTTTTCATTGTGCTGCCTTTTGTGAATGTGAATAAGATTATATCCTGTTTTGTGAGAAATCAAAAAAGTTATCCAGCGCCATTTTTGGTCTTTTCCCAACCAGAAAGAAAACAGAAAAAACTATTTCCGATAGAAACAGTATCATACCCGCCTTCAAAAACAATAAAAACCGGGCATGAAATTCCTGAAGCAATCATTTTTGCCATATGATAATAGTCGGAATCAACAAAACGCAGCTGAAGAAGCGGATCATCTAAATGGGTGTCAAACCCGAGGGATATCCCCAGAATGTCAGGAGCAAATCTTTTTATCAAACCCATCGCCTCAACCAGAAAAATTCTGTAATCAGGAAACGCAGTGTTTGGTTTCACAGGGAAATTATAGCAATTTGAAAAACTCGCCAGTCCAGTTCCAGGATATGCAGGATACTGGTGTATGGAAATAAACATTACATTATCGACATTCTTGAATACTGCCTCTGTCCCGTTTCCATGATGTCCATCAATGTCCAGGATAGCAATTTTTTTCACCTTTTTCATACAGTATTGTACGGCAATTGCCACATTATTGAAATAACAGAATCCACCAAGAAAATCTTTACCTGCATGATGACCTGGTGGACGAATAAGAGCACAGGCATCTTTCCCATCAAGAGCGCTCTGTGCAGCAGCCACTGCCCCCCCGGCTGATAGACATGCATATGTGTAAATATTTTGAATGTTTGGGGTATCAGGATCAAAAAAAGTGTTATTTCTCACCATATTTACAAGTCGCTGTGAATGAACCTCCAGAAGCAAAGATTCTGGTATCTGCTGAAAAGAATGAAATTGGTTCTTCCCTTTTTTCTCAAGAAAATTCGCAATTGCTTCAAGTCTTTCAGGACATTCAGGATGTTCTGGTTCCCTGTATTCAAGAAGGTCTTTTCTAAAAAATATTTCCATAATAATATTTTTTACCACATAAAAGTTCTATTGACAATTTGCCTTTTAATGGTAAACTTTATTATTAGCCGATATCAGGCATCAGGGGGTAAAAAAATGACAGAAAAAGACAAAAAACAGGTTAAATTTGTTGCACAAATGAGAAACTCTGCTGGAAAAAGTGAGAGTCGTGCTCTTAGAAGAAATGGTTTTATTCCAGGAATTCTTTATGGAGCAGGCGAGGAAAATAAGCTTCTTGCAGTGGACAAAAAATCCGCAGAAATTGTTCTCAAACATGTTGCAAGTCACAGTGTAATGGCTGACCTTGAAATCCAGAGCAATGAAGGAAAGAACATTCTTAAAACAATAGTGAAGGAAGTTCAGTCCAATCCTATTACAGGCGAGGTGCTGCACATAGATTTTTATCATATAGGTAAGAATCAACCCGTTAGTTTAAGTATTCCAATCAGATTAATCGGTGAATGTCCTGGAGTGAAAGAGGGTGGTATCATGGAACATGACCTCAGAGAAATAGAAGTTGAGGGTCTTCCTGACGCCATACCAGAAGCAGTGGAAATAGATGTCTCTAATCTTAAAATTGGTGATAGCATATATGTCCGGGATATGACATTTCCTGAAGGTATAAAACCCCTTGTTGATCCTGAACATGTTGTCGTTACAATTCTTGCTCCAAAAGCAGAAGAAGTCCCTGCGCCTGAAGAAGCCGCTGCAGTTGCGACAGAAGAAGTTCAACAACCAAAAGTAATCACGCAGGAAATTGCTGAGGAACGCAGAAAAGAAAAAGAAGCAAAAAAAGAAGCTGAAAAGGGTGAATAAATTGTGGTTATACTCGGACTTGGAAATCCCGGAAAAAGCTACCTCAACAATCGGCACAATGTCGGAGTCAAGGTCATTTCAGAATTAATTTCTCGTAGCAGGTTGATAAAAAGTTGGAAAAGAAAGTATTTTCGTGCCTGTGAAATAGAAATATGCGGTAGAAATGTGATTGTCGCAAAATCATCCACCTTTATGAATGAAAGCGGTAAAGCCGCTCTTGCCCTGTGCACAGGTTTTGGTCTTAAACCAGATGAAATTCTTCTTGTATATGATGATATCAATCTTGCGTTGGGAAAAATAAGAATAAGGAAAAAAGGTAGTAGCGGTGGACACAAAGGAGTTCAATCTGTCATTGAAGCCATCGGAACAGAAGAATTTCCAAGGATTAAACTTGGCATTGGAATGCCATCTGAAAACATGGACCTTGTTGATTATGTGCTTTCTGATTTTCATGAAGACGAAAAACCAATTGCTCAACAAATGATAAAAGATGCAGCAGAAGCAATTGAATTGGTTTTGAATGAAGGAATTGAAAAAGCGATGGCAGTATTTAACGGAAAAGGATAAAAATATGGCTGATTTCACTTTAAAAGAAATTCTGAAACTCCATAATGACGGAAAACTTGGTATCTCAATGAAAGTCCCGTTGAAAACAAAAAAAGACCTTTCAATTGCTTATACACCTGGCGTAGCAGAGGTATGTAAAATCATAGAAAAAAATCCTGAACTTGCTTATCAATACACAATCAAAAAAAATTCAGTGGCTGTTGTCACTGATGGAAGCGCTGTTCTTGGACTTGGAAATATCGGCGGACTTGCGGCTCTTCCTGTGATGGAAGGCAAGGCGATACTTTTCAAAGAATTTGGCGGTGTGGATGCCTATCCAGTATGCCTAAATACTCAAAATACAAAAAAAATCATTCAGATTGTTTGCGCAATTGCACCTGGTTTTGGCGGCATCAATCTTGAAGACATTTCCAGTCCACGATGTTTTATTATTGAACGGGAATTGAAGAAAAAACTTAATATTCCTGTTTTTCACGATGACCAGCATGGCACAGCAATCGTTGTTCTCGCTGCAATCATTAACAGTTTGAAACTGGCTGGCAAAAAGCCAGGTTCTGTAAGGGTTGTCATTAATGGTGCAGGAGCCGCAGGAATTGCGGTTACAAAAATTCTGTATGGATATGGGATAAGAAATATCGTAATGTGCGATAGACATGGAATCGTATGCAGGGAAAGAAAAACTGGCATGAACTCTGCAAAAAAAGAGATACTTCGGTATCTGATGAAATCCAGACCAGGAACACTTACTGATGCCCTTGAAGATGCAGATATTTTCATTGGACTATCAGGTCCCAATCTTGTTAGTCCAGAAATGGTTAAAAAGATGAAAGCAAATCCTATCATCTTTGCAATGGCAAACCCTGTACCAGAAATCATGCCTGAAAAAGCAAAAAAAGCAGGTGCATTCATTGTGGGAACAGGAAGAAGTGATTACCCGAATCAAATCAATAATCTCCTGGCATTTCCAGGAATTTTCAGGGGCGCTCTTGATGCAAGGGCAAAACAAATCACTGAATTAATGAAAAAGGAAGCTGCAAGAGCAATTGCTAAAGTAATCCCGGAAAATAAACTTAATCCTGATTATGTGATACCATCTCCATTCAATAAAGAAGTGGCATATGCTGTTGGAGAAGCAGTAAAAAAAGTTGCCAGATCTCGATAAAGATGGTTTTCCTGATCATCAGTATTGTCTTATTTTCAGGCGCTGCGCTTTTATACAGGCACGCAAATCACCTCCATTTTAACAGGTTGTCTATTATTGTTTCTGAAAGAATCTCAGCAGTGATTCTTATGACGTTTTATATGGTGTTTTTTGACACTCTCAACATTACTGCTGCCACAACATTACTTGCTTTTGCTGGCGGAGTCACGATTTTTATTTCTCGGCTTGCACTGCTTACTTCATTAAAGTATGGAAAAATATCAAGTTCCTGGACAGCTGTAAATCTGTCTGTCATTATACCGCTTCTTGTGTCAATGATTGTCTGGAAAGAAACACCAAATCTTCGCCAGACAATAGGACTTTTAATGGTGCCTCTGGCAATTATACTTTTGCAGGAAGAACCAGGAGAAAAATAAAACATGTGGATGAAATATATTATGATCAGTTTTTTCCTTACAGGTATTTCAGACACAACATGGAAAATCGCAGGAGAAATCTGCGGTGCTTCTGCCAACTCCTATTTATTACTTTTCCATATTTTTGCCTTACTCAGTGCTATCGTTGTATTAATGAAAACCAGAACAAAAATAAAAAAAAATGAATTTTTCCTTGGCTCAATAATAGGATTTGCTCTGATTGCAGGTGGTATTGCTTCAATGCAGGCAATATTGAGAATCCCGGGTATTATTTTTTTCCCTGTTTCCAGTTGCGGCAATCTACTTATTGTTACAATCATGGCAAATATCCTCTGGAAGGAAAAACCAACAAATCGGCAGATAGTGGGTCTTGTGATTGCATGTATTGCTATTGTACTTATTACTCTGTAATAACAAACTCCAGCCAGTCAATTGCCTTTTTCACAATCGTAAAATCCATTATTGGTGAATCATGGTCACCACCTTTTATTTCCTGGTAGAAAATTCTTACACCTGTCTGCTTGGCTTTTTCAACAAATTCCCTGGAATGTTCAACAGGAATCACCATATCCATATCTCCATGAATAATTGCGACTGGCATTGACCGAAGTTTTTCAACAAAATAAATACCTGACCTTTCTTTATATTGTTCTGACCTTTTTTCAGGAGTTCCGCCATAAGCAATTTCT
The DNA here is from genome assembly GCA_035392545.1 of bacterium. GTDB lineage: Bacteria > Ratteibacteria > UBA8468 > B48-G9 > DTJG01 > DTJG01. The sequence goes on along the minus strand of DAONMJ010000017.1, from coordinate 3,346 downwards.
ATTGTTTTTGCCAGAAAATCCCTTTCAGTACCATGCCAGAAATAATAAAGTTTTTTCATATCTGTGGCTGGACACAGTGCCAGACACGAGGACACTAGATGCGGATTTCTTGTTGCAAAAATTAAACTTGATGTGCCGCCCATAGAACCACCCATTAATAAAACCCTTGATGTTCTGAAATCTTTTGTAAGTTGTTCAATCAGGAACCTAAGATCATATTCTGCTTCCTGGTTCATCCAGGAATCTCCCCTGTATTCAGGACACACATAAACGTAGTTTTTTCCCATGAAATAATCCTGCAATTTCCCGAATGTCCCGTTAAAAATTTGCCTGTTCAATCCCTGCTCCTGGTGATTTGTTGCTCCATGAAGGAAGATGACAATTCCCTGATACTGGAAACTGGCAGGTTTTCGAATCAGATATGTTTGTTCTGTACCGTCAAAACCTGATACAAAAGTTATCTGTTCAATGTTTTCAAACATAATTGCCTCCACAAAAAATTTCCTGTAGTTTTCAAAACTAGCAAAAAAACAACCCAGCCCGCCGCAAGACCAACCCAGAAATTCGTCATACTTGAAACAACTTTTAATGTCATCATCAATGACACAAGGCATATCATTACCACTGGCATTTGTCTGCATACGCTGGCAAGCATAAATCTTGCTTCATAAGCAGCAATCACACCTACCATTGGAAACACTGTCATAAAACCAGCCAGTTGTTTTTTTAATATCACAAGCATTGAGACAACACCAACAATAATGGGAATTTTTATCAAAGGATGAAGGTCTGTTCTATACGGATTTTCTGCAGGACACTCAGTCAATAAAGCCAGCAGTATCGCAAATATCACCACGCCCAACACAGATATCCAGAACAAAATTTCCCTGTCAGGAAGTATCCTTGCAACTGTCATTGCCAGAACACAATAAAGCAGTGCAAACAACACAATGGAAAAAACAATGTTCAGTTTCAGTTTTAAATAGGCAAACCATACGCCATATGTAAAAATCGCCAGATTAATCAACCCTAAAACATTTGTTGCATCTATCCTTCCACCAAGAGAAATTGTAGCAAACGTAAAAGGGAATGGAAAAACAAGTATCAGGGATTTTTTTCGAGGGTCAGACACATATGCCAGAATCCCTGCCTGAATTGCAACAACTGCAATAAGAACAATATCCCACAGTCCAAATTTCAACATTCAGGAAATAAATGGCGCAAGAAGTTTTTCTGCGTTAAGATGAAAAATGTTGTGAGCATCCTGGTCTGAAATGCCAGAATCAAGCACAGCACCAATGTAATAGTGATGGTTAAACCATGGCCAGTCAGTGCCAAAAACAATCTTTGCAGAGCCATATCCTTCAATAAATTTCTCAAGGCCTCCCCTGTCATCAACCACAGCACACAGTTCTGCATAAACATTTGGAAAATCCTTCATTAACTGAACTGCCTTGTCCCATTCTCCATGACAGGAATGTCCCATCAGTATCTTTGCTCCAGGATATTTCTCAGCAACAATTCTTATTTGTTCTGGACCATTAAATTGATCACCACCCCAGGTATGTAGAAGGACGAGCAAACCATGTTTGTCTGCGTATTGCCAGGCAGGGGCATAGTTCGGATGGGTAATCGGTAATCTGTGGTAACTGGCAAGAAGTTTAAATCCAACAAACACATCTTTGTATTTTTCAAATTCACTGACATCTTTTTCAATGATTTCAGGATAATTCGGATTCAATCCGCAATATGCACGAAGGCGGTCTGGCAGTTTCCTTACTACATCAATATTTGATTTATTTCCAATATCAGGAGAAAAAAGTGATGCGTGAGAACAAAAAATCAAAAGTTTTATCCCTGCCCTGTCCAGTCGGTTTTTTGTTATTACAGGGTCAAAGTCGCCATATGGAAAATAAATTCTGCAATATGAACCCATATGAGCATGCATATCATAAACAGGGCATTCTTCAACCTTTCCGTTTTTAAGAAATTTTTTCCACAAGGTACTCATAGTTGTTCCTCTTGTAAAATTTTTTCAAGATTTTTTGATGCAATATTGATTTTATCCTTTTCTGAAATATCCGCATGCACAAGTTGTAATATTGCTGCCTTTGGATAACGAACAGGAAAACCAGTCCCAAACACAATTTTTTCAGAACCAAATCTCCTGACTGTCGCTTCAACGCCACCTTCTTCAAGAGAAAGCAAACTTGATTCAAGATAAAAATGTGGAAATTTTTCAAGAAGTGGCCAGGTCCATCTATCAACACCCCAGATGCCGATGTCGCAAAGGATGCAGGTTAAATTCGGAAAATCCCTCATCAGCCGATAAAGTGCTTCCCACGAAATACAGGTTCTTCCCATTGTAAGAAAAAGAGGGATTTTTCTCTCAGATACTTCACCAAGAAATTTTCCAAAGCCGACACTATCCAGTATAAACCTGTGCCATTCTGGAAAGGCATTGATAGCAACGATGTGATTTGCTTTCATCCTTTCAAAAAAACCTTTGCTTATTACTTCTTCTGTCTGAGGTGGAAGGATTGTCCAGCATCCATACAGTTTGTTACTTCTTGCTATCTGTTCTGCTAAAATATGATTTCCTTCAACAGGAGACCCTTCATACTGGAAAATGTGCCACACAATTGCCTTTCCGATATTCTGTTTTTCCATCTCTTTCAGGAGTTCATCTGCACTGCTTACAGCCCCAAACAGTCCATTCATTGGTCTTCCAATGAAGACATTTGAATCAAAAAACTCAAGGTTCATTGAACTCTCCATTTTATTTAAGTTTTTCTGCTGCCTTTTTACACGCTGAAATTCTTACCTTTATCTCTTCGTCAGACCAGTCAGGGTTGACGCTAATAAACACAGTTCTTCCAAGATTGTCGATTGACTTCGGATACATTTCCTTTGTGTAATCCTTTCTCAAGTATGTGTTCTGCGGGAAATGATATGGATTCATTGCTGGGTGTCCACTGATGCGCTTATTAATAATTGGTTCCCAGTCAAACCAGACATGCTTTCTGCTATCAAGAGGCCTCCATCCGACAACGCCCTCACTCTGAGCAAAATCCAGTGCCTGCTTTTCATTTTCAAATCGAAAAGCCACAACAACCCCGCAGTCGCCTTCTATATCGTTTGACCTGGCGAAACCAATACCCGGAACTCCTGAAAGTTCCTCCATAAACATTTTCTTTATTCTTCTCAAATCCTTGAGTATTCCTTCAAGTCGGCTCAACTGCACATTCATAATTGCTCCCATAATTTCACTGGCTCGGAATTGCAGTCCAAGGAAAATGGGAATTGTGAATTCGCCTGCATAGGGTCTGAAAGCAGTTCCACTATC